>NZ_JAGGQX010000062.1:0-183874 GCF_018613095.1 Bacillus sp. ISL-75 | reverse complement strand
ACTCAGCGGAAACGTTTCCAATTCTTTGCTTACTTTTTGTACATAGCTTTTTTCATTTTCCTTTCTCCCTTTTTTTCTTTTAATAGTTCCCCTTGCCTCTTCTTGCTCATTTTTGGACACTCAGCGGAAACGTTTCCAATTCTTTGCTTACTTTTTGTACATAGCTTTTTTCATTTTCCTTTCTCCCTTTTTTTCTTTTAATAGTTCCCCTTGCCTCTTCTTTTTCATTTTTGGACACTCAGCGGAAACGTTTCCAATTCTTTGCTTACTTTTAATCATTTGATCATCATATACCTTGGTATTTGATGATCAAATGTGATTATTTATGATTATAATTGATGAATTTGTAAATTACAATGCTTTTTTATTAATTTTTTCCATCAAGTACACTTAATTCCATTAATGGTTTATTTAACAAATAAAAAACCATATAAAGCTATTTCAGCTTTATATGGTTTAAAAATAGTCAACATACACTATGGACAAACGACATACACATCAATCCCAATTTCTCTAAGTTTCTCCACAAAGGAATCAGGAACACCAGCATCGATAATACATTTATCCACCTCATGAATGTCAGCAAATTTTGCAAAAGCCGCTTTCCCAGCTTTGCTGTGATCTGCCAACAAGATCACTTGTTTTGCAATTTGAATCATTTTCCTCTTCGTTGCCGCCTCAGTAAGATTAGGAGTTGTTAGCCCCTCTTCCGCCTCAATCCCGTTCGTCGCAATAAAAGCCTTATCTACTCTCATCATTGATAATCCCGCTTCGGTAAGCGGACCTACTAGGGCACACATCTCTTTTCGTAAATCCCCCCCTACTATCACAACATCAATTCCTTGAACATCCTGCAACTCTTGAGCAAAAACAAGTGAATTGGTCACTACTGTCAGCTTTGAAAAAGCCCGCAGTTCCTTAACAAGCTGGAAGGTTGTTGTCCCTGCATCAAGCAAAATTGTATCGCCTTCTTCAATAAATTCCAGTGCTTTTCTGGCAATCGCTTTCTTCTCCTCTTGAAACTTATCTTCCTTTTCATTAAATGTTGGTTCAAAGTTGACATTTTGGAGAGCAATAGCTCCCCCATGCGTTCTTCTCAATAGCTTTTCTTCCTCTAGCTCCTTTAAATCTCTGCGCACTGTGGATTCTGATACTTCAAAAAATTGACTCAGCTCTTGAACAGACGCTCTTGAATTTCCTTGAATGTAATCCTTGATTTCCCTTTTCCGCTCTTCGGCATATAACATGAAACATTACACCTCTGTATAATATACTTTTTCTTTCTACCACATCGCATGAAGGCGTTTTCAATGAACGCATTTTTAAGTATACTGCATAATTAAAAGGTTTTGTTTACAAAATTTCATATCTTACTTTTTTTCTACTTAACCATTTGCACATATTAGGGTAGCGCCGTCAAGACCCCATATCCATCAACCTAAAAAAAGAAAACACCCTATGCCTATCAAGCCAAGAAAACAGGGCACCCCCAAAACGATAAAATGACCTTCTTTGTTACAAGAAGGTCTAAAATTTCGTTCCGGGGGTGTCGACTTCTCCTTTGTTTACGATGAACTAAAGAGGAATTATTGTCTTGATAATGGCCGGAATGTCATTGATCCAATTCCTATGTTTAAATATTTTATTGTTAAAAACCATCCATGACCTTTCCGATGTGGATATTGTAGAGCGTTCAAAATATACCATGTCCTTCAAGTATTTTCTGGACATGGCACCTGAAGAGCCAGTAATTGATCCCAGCTCCCTAACCAAATTCCGAAAACTTAGGCTCAAAGATGTTAATCTTCTTGACCTCCTTATCAATAAGACAGTGGAAATTGCAATTGAAAAAGAGATTATTAAGAGTAAATCCATTATTGTCGATGCAACCCATTCAAGAGCCCGCTATAACCAGATGACACCGAAAGAAGTGCTGATGGAACGTTCTAAAAAGTTGAGGAAGGCAGTATATCAGGTTAATGAAGCCATGAAAAAAAGGTTTCCGACTAAAACTAATACAGATGTGCTTGAGGACGAAATTGCCTATTCTCAAGAGTTAATCCAAGTTATAGAGAAGGAAGAGATCCTCCTTCAGTACCCAAAGGTAAAGGAACACCTGAATCTTTTACGAGAAACTATTGAAGACGATATAGCGCGCCTTCAGAGTTTAAAAGACCCAGATGCCAAGGTAGGACATAAAACTGCCGACTCTGCTTTTTTTGAATATAAGACACATTTGGCAATGAGTGAGGAAAGAATTATTACTGCAGCTGTCATTACTTCTGGAGAAAAAAATGATGGCAAACAACTTCAAACGCTCATTGAAAAAAGTGAGAATGCAGGCGTAAAAGTTGAGACAGTTATGGTGATGCCGCTTATTCTGAGAAGGATAATATCATTTACACGACAGGGAATAATATTAAATTGGTAGCCAAATTAAATCCAAATATCACTCAAGGAATTCGACAAAAGGAAGACGAATTTGATTTTAATAAAGATGCTGGTATGTATGTTTGTAAGGCAGGACATATGGCAATACGGAAAGCAAAAAATAAAAGATCAAATGAGAAAAAAAATCCACGTGTAACCTATTACTTTGATATTGAGAAATGTAAAATTTGCCCTTTTAGGCCTAGTCACAGGGTTACTGCTCTAGTCCGTCAGATTATTTACATAAAATGTAATTCATCATAACAAGCTCAAATTGGCAGCCCTACTGTACTTTGTCCAAATACCTATACAGTGAGGTTTTACTGATTCCAGTCGCTGCTGTAATTTCCTTAATGGTATAGTCCTTACTCTTATACATTTTAACGGCCATTTCTACCGCATATACCCCCATACCCAACGTATACTATGCATGTATTTACATCTCCTTCCTATAGTTCATAAAAACTAAAGTGAAAAGCCCTCCTTTAATTAAGAAAGGGCTGTACCTAATTTACTAACCTATTTCTTTTATCTTAATCCTTTAAGTTCCGGTGTTAAGATTGATTTCATCTCTTCCAGAACGGTATCTTCATAGGCATGTTTTTTCCCATTAAGTATGTCTTGAACTTTAACGGGCTGGCCGATTGTTGCAGATTCAAGAGCAGCAAATACAACTCCTAATGCTTCCAGGCCTCTCATCGCACTCGAAATAGGTGTTTTATTTTCAGCAATGGCTTCCCATAATTCTACATAGGAATGGGCGAATGGATGTTCAACGATATTCGGGGCAAACCGCTCAATCAATTCCGGGATCAGAATTTTTTTCCCATCTTCAAGTGTTGCATGAAGCCCAGGGCGAAGGCATCCCTTACTTCCATAAATCCACACACCTCCGGTCCCTTCACCATGGGCTGATGTAGCACACATCCAATGACCGAGTCCTCCATTTGTAAACTTGAAGACCGTAACGGCCGTGTCTTCTCCCGTAGGTTTGACCGTAACATTCCCATTACTTAATTCTTTTTCAAAAATTTCCGTATAGGCAAAAACTTCATCAATCGAACCATTAATCTCAGTAAAAAAGTGAGTTCTATGAACTCCATGATCATTGATCCAGCCCGCCCCTGCTTGACCTTTCATATGCCGCCAAGGTGTACCGGCGAAAAATCCGCGATGCAATGTAACAGTTGCATAATCGATAATGAAAGATACACGACCGATCAGACCTTCTTTTACTGCCTTCGCGATTGCAACATTTTCGGCCCCTAGTACACTTGGTTCAGATAGCGTTAATACTCGATTATACTTCTTAGCATCAGCGATCATTTTTCGGCCCAAGGAAGGAGAAATCGAAAGCGGCTTTTGCATTTGTACATGAACCCCTGATACAAAGCAATCTTCAGCAACTGAATGATGCAAGTCGTGATTTATCAAAACAGACACAGCATCTAATTGTTCTTTCTCTAACATCACTCGATAATCTGTATATACAGCTGGATGTTTGCCTACCCGTTTTTCTACCTCTAAAGCAAAATTTTCAGCTCTTTCCTGGTCAATGTCACAAACTGCTGTCAATTCAAATGTTTCTAGCCCTTTTCTCTTTAACTCTTCTAGGCCTTCAACATGTGCAATGGCAATAACACCACACCCGATAAAACCTAGTTTCATAGAATTCACTCCCCTTTTAATGATTTATAAATTTTTCATAGACATTGGACTAATTTAATAACTATTTATCAACTTATCCTTAAAACCGATTACTTCCTCATGGGTCGGTATGGCAGAAATAGCGCCTACTTTTGTACAAACCATTGCTCCCACTTTATTACTAAAGAAAATGATTTGTTTCAGTTGTTCGAAGTCTTTTAAAACTCTCTTTGGTTCTGTTGCTCTAGCCAACTGGTAAAGTGTTGCGCCTACGAATGCATCACCCGCACCGGTAGAATCGATAGAATCTACTTTTATACTTGGAACCATCTCCATATTTTGCCCATTAGAAATCATCGTTCCTTCTTTTCCTAAAGTAACCGCAACGACTAATGCTCCCAGTTGATGTAGAACTTCGATTCCATCACTTAAATCGTTCATGCCAGAGATAATTTTTAATTCCTCATCGCTTACTTTTACAAAATCAGCGATAGCGATTCCCTTTTGCGCTAACTCTACAAATTGGTCTCTTCTCCCTTTCCAAAGGTCAATTCGATAGTTAGGGTCAAATGAGATAAATTTACCTTCGTCCTTTGCTTCCTGCATGACATGTAAATAAGTCGATTGAAAGGGATCATTTAATAAAGCGGTCGCTGAACCAAAGTGTAGAATACTCGATTCTATTATTTTTTCTTTATCAAGCTCGTCTTCAGTTAAAAAAGCATCTGCCCCGCGATTAAATACGAAGTCTCTTTCTCCATTTGCTTTCAATGAAACAAAAGCTAGAGTTGTAGGATGCTCATTATCTAGTACAAGCATAGAGGTATCGACATTCACTTCTTCTAATATATTTTTTAAAAAATGACCAAACGGATCATTTCCAACTTTTCCACTGAATAGAGCACTGCCCCCTAATTTCACAATCGCAGCACAAACATTAGCAGGCGCTCCCCCTGCCTGTTTTTCAAAATTTTGACCTTCTACTAAATCAATATCTATATCGGTACAGAAAAAATCGATTAATATTTCTCCAATACAAATGACTGATGAATTGTTTTTCATTTTAGCTCAACCGTCCTTTCAAATTGTTCTATATAGTAACTTGTTCATGGCCTTGCAAAAACAAAGCTCTAACCTTTGATTAGAGCTCCGCCGAAAAATAAAATTACTTATCACTGGAAGTTAACGATAATTTGCGTTTTTTTACTTCTTTATTTTATATCAGACGAAAGTGTCCACTGCTGACGCTCTAGTTTCAGATTCAAATCATTAAGTGTCAAAATTCCCTCTCCCGATATTTCAAGTGCCTTGCCATTATGAACAGAAGTGATTCTTACAGTTCCATTATCATTTTTGGTAATTATCCAGCGCTGATTATTATAGCCAAGATAGTTGTACAGCTGAATTTTATTTTGCCCTGTATCCAGATCTATAGCTTTGCCGGCCTCTGTACGTATGGAATAAGAACCATAATCATCACCTGTCGGAATCAAAGTCCAGTTTGTAGCTTTGTCTGCGTCAGCTACGGTCACAGGCTCACCGTTTTGAGAATTAGCAGTATAAATCGCTTTACCTGTTGCTATATTCGTAAAGCTTGTTACGGTTAAGTTTGCTTCTGACATATTGCTGACATTGACATTCTGATAGTAAGCTTGACCTCCAAAGACATTTAAACCAAAATGGCCTTCAGCAAAGGTTCCATCCTGTAAATCCATGATTTTTTGACCATCCACATAAATCTGAATGTGAGGACCCTTTGCTTCGATTTTCACCTTATATGTCTTACTTGGTTGAATAAAGGCATGCACTTTCGCAATGACCATACGGTCCACGAAGAGACCGTCAATCTTGTAAAAAAGGCGAAAAGCCTTCATGGTCGGATCAAGATTGAAGTAATAGCCGCTTCTACCGTCTTCACTTGCCCGGAACAGAATGGAACCTGCTCCTCCCGATTGTCCCAGTATCATATCTGCTTCATAAGTAAAGTCTCCTGCCGTTTCCTTGGCCATATAGTTTGCATCACTTGTATACGTACCACGGATTCCATTTTCTGTGATGGTCCATTGGGAGGCAGAAAGATCTGCTTTCCATCCAGTGAGATTAGAATAGATTTCACCATCATACACTCTAACAACTACACTTGCTGATGCCTTTCCATTTGCTGCAGAAGCTGTAATAATTGCTTCTCCTTTGCTTCCTGCTTTAAGTACTGCATTGGAGTTAGTGAAGGAGTCAACCCCCACTACATTCGAATCACTAGATGTCCATTTAATTGGCTGAGTTCGCTTTCCTTTTCGGTTCTCCGCGGAAGCAAACAACGTTAGAGCATCGCCAATATTCATCTCTCTTTGATTTGTATCCATTATAATTCTTGTATCCTCATCTGCATTTTGATTCCAAGTATTTGCTAGCGAATGTACCTTTAATGATACAACATTTACATCTCCCCCCTTGGTGAAGAAGTTCATACTGCGACTTGAAGGATCCGGGAAAATAACATCAGAAAAAACAACTTTTCCATCATTAGCAAATACTTCAATGGACGAATCGTCTACAAATATATTCATTTTGATACGTTTATTATCCGGTTTTAAAGAAGCTTCATGTAAAGTGGAAAAAAGGCTGGAGAAATCCTTCTCTCCTGACTCAGCACGATCTACAAATATTTGATTATCTGCTGTTTTGTAGCCCACGACTGTTTTTTGGTCAGCCCCTTCACGAACATGAAAACCAAATTCGGTTAATTTGCTGGTAGAAGGAATTTCAATCTCCGCTTCTATTTCAAATGCTCCTGAAGAGATTCCCTTCAACAAGTTGGAGGCATTAGTCGGATTGACTAACTTGTTCTGTGTCTGGAAAATGGTACTGCGAATCGACTGTAGTTCCTTAATAGGAGCTTGTGCAAGTCTTATCCCTTGATCTGTTTTCACCAATCTTAATTCTCTCGGAATAGTCAGTTCTCCCTTCCAGCCCATAGTTGGAAAAGCGAATGGATAATCCCAGTTGGTCATCCATGCCATTATCACACGACGGTTATCCGGCATATTGGCGAAGGACATAGATGCGTAGAACTCCTTCCCGTAATCCGTTTTCAGTACTTTACCTGCTGTATTGTCATTGACAAATTTACCATCAGCTGTCAAATGCCCTACAAAATACTCCGCATCGGATCCCTGCGTCTTTGGATTTGCACCTGTACTAATCATCAAAACCCATTTTTTCTCTTCCGTACCGTCTACCTGAAGTTCGAAGAGATCAGGGCATTCCCATACACCGCCACGAACATAATTTCCATAACCAAAATTATCAGTAAGCTTCCAATCAATTAGGTTAGTAGAAGTAAAGAAGCGAATGTGATCTCCTCCAGATACAACCATGACCCATCGATTGTTTGCCTCATCTCGGACAACTTTAGGATCACGGAAGTCCCAGCCGCCTGGATTTTCTCCATTCTTGCCCGGATTCTCAATGACAATTGGGTGCTCCGTTGAATATTCCCAAGTACGTCCCTGATCAGTACTGTAGGCAAGACCAATCCGCTGATTACCATTTGTTCCATCCGGATTAAAGGTAGTGTAGTAGGCAATAAGCCCTTTACCACCAGAATTGGTGAATAAACCGGAAGCATTTTTTAGATCTGCTACAGCTGAACCAGACCAAACATGCCCGTAATCATTCCATGGCAAAGCAATAGGGAGACGGTTCCAATTCACCATATCCTTACTTACTGCATGAGCCCAAGTCCCCCCATCTTGATGAAATAAATGATACTCGCCTTCAAAGTAGACGAGCCCATTCGGATCACTTACAGAGCCTCGAGCTGGAGTATAATGATAATCTGGTCGATATTTTTCTTTGTAATAGCTGGATGATGGAACAAGATAAATATCCTGGAAGTAAGCAGAACCTGATGTTACAGAAAATCCGGCAAATCCAGTACTGTAACTCATATCCGCCACTTTTACAGCTGCCTCAGAATATCCATCAACATAAAGTTCGATTTGATTACCGTTTGTTATAATTTCAAGATGGTGTTTGGCACCTTTTTCGGTTATATAGGTGCGGTCAGATGTTTTGAGCACAGTACCGTCCGCCTTCTCCAAATGTGCTTTGACAGTACTTCCTTTTTTCATAAGCACGGCCTGGTAACCAGTTGTTCCTTGTTCATTGGTACGAAATGAAATTGCTGCTTCCGATGGATCTTGATCAAAAGAAATATTTCCTTCAAGCACAAAGTCGCTTGCACTCTTATTGTAGATTTGCTTTGCTTTCACACCATCAACAGCAATTCCCTTCAGACCTTTGATTGCTGGTTCCCAGCTTCCTTCCTTATATAGGGAAGGGCCTAGATTTGCAGTGAGATCACTAACTTTTACATTTTGAAACAACGCTGCTCCATCCCATACATTAAGGCCAAGAAAACCCTTATAATATGTAGCATTATGGACATCAATAATAGGAGCATACTGATTCCCCCAATAAACTTTGATATGATCTCCAACCACCTTCACCTTCAGATGATAGATTCCTCCCTCTTGCAGGTTAACTTGGAATTCCTCTTTTAATTTCTTCTCGTCACGAGCATCACGAAGACGAATGATTCCCGCATTTGGAACGATTTGCAGCATGTACGAGTCCCAGCCATCTTCATTAGAACGGAATACTAGGGTGGCGTCCGCATTCATGTCTATTATTTTTACATCCGATTCATAAATAAAATCTTCAGAATTAACACTTGATATAGCCATTACATTCTCTTTAGGTTCTGAAGTAAGCAAAAGTCCCTGTTCTGTGTCTTCTAACGTGCCTTTCCCTTTAATTTGCCAGTCTGTCAGATTAGTAATTGCTTTGGATACACTTTCAATAATTGTCGCACCCTCCCGCGTTTCTTTACTTCCCGTTTCATTCGATTCGGTTGCCCAGCCTGTTGTAGGATCAACAAGAATCGTGCCCACGGAGGCAGAGATAAGTACGATGGACAAAAATACAGAAGTCCATTTTATCAAAGTTGGTTTCATCCTTTGCCCTCTCTTCCAAAAACAAGGCTCTAACCCAATTAATTCGATTAGAGCTTTGCCTAAAAATAAAGTTACTTCCCCCAAATGGAGTCTAGTTCTGTTAGTTTTAATGAAGACACTCGGATATTTCCTTCGTTTGAAAATAAAACAATTTTCTCATATGGTTGGTTTGGAAAGATTAAGCTAGTAAAAGCTACCTTTCCATCATTTGCAAATACCTCTATTGATGAAGTATCAATAATAATTTGCAGATTTTCCAATTTTACATAGGCTTCTTGTACAGCCGGGAAAGATTCTGAAAAACTATTATCTCCAGCTTTCGTCCGGTCGACTAGTAGCATTTCCTTTTCTGCATCATAACGAATCACTGTATTTACATCTTCAGAGTTTTGAAAAACAATACCAAAAGAATTTGAAGTTTGGTTTTCAAGTTGAATGCTCACTTCCATTAATGGACTGAACATGTTAAAGATTGCAGGTTGGTTTGCTTCAACCGTAAGGTCTTGATAAACCTCTGAACTTTTTCGAATTGTCTCGATTTCCGCTGCCACTTTTTGTTTCAAGCGAACTCCAGCCTCGTTGGAAGCTAACGATAATACTCTTGGCAATGTCATCGCACTACGCCAGTCCTCCGTTGGAACCTGGTTGGCATAACGCCAGTTACTCATCCAGCCAATATAAATTCTTCTTCCATCTTCAGCCGGGATATCAGACCAACTTACGCCTGCATAATTATCTCGGCCATAATCCATCCAAAGAATCGTCTCATCTGAATTGTCATTTACAAAGGTAGTTCCATCAAACTGACCAATAAAATACTGGGTCCTTGACCCTTCTTTGAACTCATGGTTATCACCAATGCTGACAAGCAGGACCCATTTTTGGATGCTTTCATCACCATCGACAGGCAATTGAAACAGGTCAGGGCATTCCCAAACGCCATCATGTGACCCAGAATTATTTCCAAATTCACTAGCAAACTCCCAATCTTTTAGGTTTGGAGAGGTGTATATGGTGATGGATTGTCCAGTCGCTAACACCATTACCCATTTATTCGTTTCTTCATGCCAAAAAACCTTTGGATCACGATAATCGGTAATGTTTACATCAGAAAGTACGGGATTTCCTTCGAATTTGGTCCATGTTCTTCCATTGTCGGTACTATAAGCAAGACTTTGACGCTGACGCGGCCTGTCGGAATCTGGATAGTTATCCGCACTTGTATAAATGGCAACCAACCCAGGTCCATTCTGGAATAATCCTGATGTATTATTCCAATCCACTACTGCACTTCCAGAGAAAATTTCACCATGCTCATCTGGAAATAGCGCAATCGGCAGCTGTTCCCAATGAATTAGATTTTTACTAACCGCATGCCCCCAGTGCATTGGGCCCCATGTGGTCCCAAATGGGTGGTATTGATAAAAAAGGTGATACTCATTATTAAAAAAGACCATTCCATTCGGGTCGTTCATCCATTTTTCTTCAGGTGAAAAATGAAACTGCTGACGATATTTTTCTTTATATAGTTGTTTCATCATTTGTCGCTCCTTTTGGTATTTAGATAATGGAATATACCTATTATTTCGAAACAAGGCTGTACGTACTGCCTGTACTGTACAGCCTCAGCCAACCGTTTATTTTGTGTTCCTGTCGTATCCTGCTTGTTTAATCTTTAACCACTCTTGTAATCCTAAGCGGTCTAATTCTTTCAAATATCCATCCCATTCTTTTTCCACTTTTCCATTTTGAATCCATTCGGCCCGTTTTCTCATAACGAAAGCAAACATATCCGTTTCAATTGTTGTAAGTTTATCGCTATCTTCTAATGAGAAGAATACTCTTGGATAAATATTTTCTGCAGTCATATGAGGAGTCATAACATCCTTCATTAATCCTAATCTCCATGCAGCATCATCTGGTTTTGTGGTAACTTTTCCATAATACTCATCTAAAATCGCTAATGGTCCGCCGATATTTGTTTTTTGTCTTAATTCCACTGGTGCTGTACCTGATAAAGGTAAATGTTTTAGCATTCCTGCTGCTTCATCTAATTCAAAGATATTTTGTTGAGTTTTATCACCATACGTACCCCAGTTATCTTGAACTGATTGTTTTGGTTCATATAATTGATCAATCCATTTTGCAGTCAGTTCAATGTTCTTATCCGAACTTGTGATAACCATTCTGCCTCTATCAAATCCCATTCCATTGGTTCTGGCTACATTCACTTGGCCATCTGGACCAGCAAGCGGCTTCATTAGGTCATATTTGTCATTCATTCCAGTAATATTGGCTTTATCCCAAGTGAAATATAAACCATAGCGATTATCTTTGCCTTTTGCTAAATACGTGTTCCAATCTTGTTCAAACGCTTCAACATCGATTAGGCCTTCTTTATATAACTCATTGAGAAATTTAATACCTTCTTTATATCCTTTATCTGATGCTGTAAACGTAACTTTACCATCATTGCTTACAACCGTATGATCCCAGTTTTCACCTAGGCCAAACGATCCAAATAAGAATGCTAAGTCTTCCCCGCCTGCTTGCTTACCAATAAACGACATTGGGATTTCATCCGCTTTTCCGTTGCCATTGGGATCTTTTGTTTTAAAGGCAATCAATACTTGCTTTAATTCTTCTGTGTTTGTCGGCATTTTTAACCCTAATTTATTTAACCATTCCACATTGATCCATGGGAAATCATCAACCGAGTGAATACTTTCTTTTCCTGAACCTAACTCCTCAATCCATGGGAAAGAGTAAATATGTCCATCAGGAGCAGTCATCATTGCTTTATATTCAGGTGCTGCTTCCAAAACCTTTTGCAGGTTAGGCATGTACTTCTCTATTAAATCTTCCACAGGAACAATCGCACCATCTTTTGCAAGTTTTAATAGATCATGGTCATTAAAACCTGCATCGAGGATGGCATCTGGCAGATCACCGCTTGCCATTGCCAGGTTTCTTTTTTCAATAAAAGCATCGGAGGTATAGTTTTTCCACTTAATATGAACGCCCGACTGCTCTTCTAACCGCTTATAAATTAATTTTTTATTAGGGTCAGCTGGAGCTAATGGCGAGCTTTGTGTCATAAAGTTCAATGTCACTTTTTCCTTTAAAGGGAAAGAAACATCCTTTAATTTATACTCTTTTGATGATGCAGTTTCACTTTTGCCACTGTTACTACAGCCTGAAACTAGTAATATCGTAGCAAGTGATGCAGCCATAACTTTTTTTACATTTTTCATATCATTACCCTCCTAAATATTGTGTGTAAGCATTTACAATAAAATCTATTAAATTGGCTCATTATTTCAATGAACCCACCATGACACCTTTTTCAAAGTACTTTTGGAAAAACGGATACATGATAATAAGCGGAAGACTAGAAATAACAATCGATGAGTATTTGATCATTTCTGAAAGCTTTTTAAGTTCAGCCATAGCCTGCTGATCACTAATCATTCCTGGTCCAGTTTGATTTTGAATCAATATTGACCTCAAAACTAACTGTAATGGGTGCAATTTCGGATCCTCGAGATAAATCATCGCATCAAAATAAGAGTTCCATTGACCAACAAATGCATACATTGCTAGGACGAAAATGATAGGTTTGGAAAGTGGCATAACGATTTTGAAGAAGATTAGTAGATCGGATGCTCCATCCACCTTTGCTGCTTCATGTAATTCATAAGGAATACTTTTAAAATAAGTCCTTGCTAGGATAATATTCCAAACATTCACGGCTCCTGGTATTAAAATCGCCCATGGGGTGTTTAACATTCCGAGATCTTTTACAACCAGGTAGGTTGGGATAAGTCCACCTCCAAAGAAGATGGTGATAATAAATAGTGTCATAAAGAAATTTTTTCCGACAAAGCCATTTACCGATAATGGATAGGCAGCAAAAATACAAACCACAACGGTTATAACGGCAAATCCTACTGAATAAAGAATAGAATTGATAAAGCCATGGACCATCGCATCATTGGATAAAATCAACTGATATCCTTTAAAACTCCAATCTGAAAAATTGAACGAAATCCCTTTATTTAATAACACTGTTGGATCCATAAATGACGCAAGAACGACATATACCAAGGGAACTAACACGATTAATACGGCTAAGCATAGAAAGATATTATTAAAGCCTAATATGATTCGGTCTATGCGGGTGTGCTTTATATTCATATCAAGACTCCTTTCTCGTTAATATAAACCTTCACCTTCGTTTAACTTCTTAACGATTTTATTAACTACGATTAACAAGATTACGTTAATGACTGAATTAAACAGGCCAACAGCTGTTGAATAAGCATAGTCGCCGGACTGCAAACCTACTTTATACACATAAGTTGGCAGAATTTCGGAAGAAGGCAAATTCATTGCGGTTTGCATTAAATATGCTTTTTCAAATCCAATCGACATAATCCCTCCAGCAGCCAGAATAAATGTTACTGCCATTAATGGTTTCAATGTCGGTAAATCGATGTGAATCATTCTTTGAAGAATATTTGCTCCATCAATCGTTGCTGCATTGTGTAATTCAGGGTCAACATTCGATAAAGCCGCCACGTAGATAATCGATGACCAGCCTGCCGCCTGCCAAATACCAGAGATAATATAGATTGATCGGAAATAATCTGGATTTGACATGAACATAAGCGGCTTTCCAGTTATGAAGCTAACCAGTTGATTGATAGGGCCTGTTGGTGATAAGAAAATAAACACCATACCAACAATTACAACCACAGAAATAAAATTTGGTGCATAGAGCACGAGTTGAATATTTTTTTTAATGGCGGCCCTTCGTAGTTGATTAAGCATTAATGAAAGGATGATAGGGACTGGGAACCCAATAATTAAGCCAAAAAAACTGAGTTTAAGCGTATTCATAAAAATGTCAGTAAAGTTAGGTGAAGATAAGAATTTGGTGAAATTATCAAATCCGACCCAATCACTTCCTAAAATACCTTTGATGGTACTAAAATCTTTAAAGGCAATAATGGCTCCATACATGGGGATATATTTAAAAATGATTGTTAAAATGACAGCTGGAGCAATCAGCAAATAAAGATGATAGTTTTTCTTGATATATTCCAATTTGCCTGTCAGTTTCGAAGCTGCTTTCTTTTCCGCTTGGATCTGTACAACTGGTTCCTTTTGGACATTTACTAATTCTTGCAAGCTCTTAACCTCCTATCAAATAGCTTTTTTCTTTATCTGGTTTTAACTTTAGCAAATTTGGAAAAGGAGAGAGTTTAATATCTTCGGAAATGGACGTTTAAAATTTTCGGTAGTTGAAAACGGTTCCATTTCTTTTCGGGAAAATTAACAAAGTATTCACGCATATCTTTTGTTTTTTTATTTATGATTAAGGTGGATTGTTAAAACATAGGAGAGGAAGTGGGAGATGCCTTTTAAAGCACGAACTGTCCCAGGTAAATTAATTATTCTAAGGATTTTAAACAAGAGAATGGATCAAACCGTTGACGAAAAAAAGTACTATTTATACCAAGAAAAAGGCTTTGAAGGTGAAGTTCAGTTTGATTTATTAACAGAAAAGATTCAGAGTGAGTGTTATATTTTAAATGATTTGCTGTTAAACGTTAACAACACAACCTTCCAACTTGATACCACTATCATTTTTCAAAAGAAAATTAGCTTTTTTGAAGTAAAAAATTATGAAGGCGATTACTGTTTTCGCAACGGCCGGTTCGAAACGCTGGCTGAAAAGGAAATTAAGAATCCACTGGATCAGTTGAGACGCAGCAAATCTTTGCTTCGCCAATTACTCCAAAAACACGGATATAATTTACCAATTGAGGGATATGTTGTTTATATAAACCCCCGGTTTACTTTATATCAAGCCCCCGTAAACGAACCCATAATTTATCCAACGCAGCTAGACGCACTTATGGAAAATTTAAATGCGCAACCGTCAAAACTAACAACCAAGCATAAAAAGATTGCTGAAAAACTAGTTTCGTTGCATCAAATGGACGCCTCATTTATTCAAGTACCGGCTTATAACTTTGATCAGGTGAAAAAGGGGATAACGTGTAAAGAATGCAGCTCGTTTTCGATGTTTGTCCAAGGAAAGAAAATAGTGTGTGGTGATTGTAGGTGCGAAGAGGTAGTTGAGTCTGCTGTTTTGCGCATGGTGGATGAAATCAAGCTCCTATTTCCGGATCGAAAGATAACCACCAATCTTGTTCACGAATGGTGTGTGCTGGTTGAATCTAAGAAAAGAATAAGCAGGATTCTAGAGAGAATCTTTAAAAGAGTAGGTGTTCGTAATTGGACTTTTTATGAGTGATCTTTAGAATCTCTATAATAGATATTTTTCCTGTTCCCTTGTGGAGTTTTGTCCTTCGGAGCTCTTACGATAGACATTTTCCCTGTTCCCTTGTGCGGTTTTGTCCTTCGGAACCCTTACGATAGACATTTTTCCTGTACCCTTGTGGAGTTTTGTCCTTCGGAGCCCTTACGATAGACATTTTTCCTGTTCCCTTGTGCGGTTTTGTCCTTCGGAACCTTCACGATAGACATTTTTCCTGTTCCTTGTGGAGTTTTGTCCTTCGAAGCCCTTACGATAGACATTTTCCCTGTTCCCTTGTGCGGTTTTGTCCTTCGGAACCTTCACGATAGACATTTTTCCTGTTCCTTGTGGAGTTTTGTCCTTCGGAGCCCTTACGATAGACATTTTCCCTGTTCCCTTGTACGGTTTTGTCCTTCGGAACCTAAATATTCAACAACAGGATCACTAAGGAGATCTTACAACAAAAAAACTCCTCTAGTATCTTAACTAGAGGAACTGCTCTCAAAAAATATTATTCTATTACCAAACGGGTCATGAATGCATAGTTCTTTGGTTTTCCATGGAGTTTCTTCGATACCAGGGCGGGCGTACTTATAATCCTTTAAAAGAAGCCGTGAATAAAATGACTCGATGTTCCCCACTTCAATCCTCACCGCTGCACCTGGACAGCAATCCCCGTGATGCTCAGAAAGATGAATAATACAATTTTGATAGGATATTTGCATATACAGTGGCATATTATCCTCAAACCGATGCTCCCAATCGATCACAAATCCCAAATAATCCATATAAAACTCTTTTGCCTTCGCTTCATCAAAAATACGAAGGATAGATGTGAGACCTTTCATGGTTATTTCAGATGTATTCATACTAATCCCTTCCCCTTGTCCCCATTTTATTGAATTTCTTTAAGACCTATATTGATTTTTTCTACAGCTTCCCTCGCCGAAGTCTTAACATCCTTCCCGCCGATTCCAACATCCTCAAACAATGTTCTGATTGCTTCACTGACAACGGGATACGCAGGAGTAACCGGGCGGTTCTTTGAAAATTTTTGAGTTTGCTGTAAAAAAATGTTCTTAGGATATTCGTTCAGCTCCGGAAAAGCTTTTGCTACAGAGAATCTCGCAGGGATATCACCTGTTATAGTTACATACTTTTTCATTCCTTCATAACTAGTCACATATTTAATAAACTTCCATGCTTCCTGTGGGTGTTTTGATTTAGAGGTGATTCCGAGCGCCCATCCTCCATTTGGAACAAACTGATACTTATCCTTTGGCAGTGGTGTTACTCCAAAATCTTCTCCCAGCTTAAATTCAGGGTGATTTTTTTCCAGATCTCCAAGTGTCCATGAACCAAGCACAGTCATCGCAAGTTTACCTGACTCAAACGCAGCTGGGGGTAATTCAAATGCCGCAACACCATTTTTATGATATAGATCTTGATAAAATTGAAGGGCATCTAACGCTTCTTTTGAATCTAAATATCCACTTGCCGTAGTTCCATCGGGGCTTAAAATATTAGCACCAAACTGCCAAAGGAGCGGTGTTTTAAAATAAGCAGGAGATTCTCCATCATTAAAACTCTGTGCCGGGTCAATGCCGATGACACCTTTAGCCGGATTATTAACTTTTTTAGCAATCTCTAATACCTCATCCCATGTTAATGGTTTTTTGGGATCTTCTGATGGATAAGGGATACCGGCATCTTTAAATAAATGTCTATTGTAATATAAAGCAATACTTGACTCGACAATCGGTGCAAGGTAAATTTGACCCTTATAACTTAATCCTCGCAAGGTAGAGGCAGGAATATCATCAATCTGCCCCTCCTTTCTCATAAATGGATCAATTGATAATAACGATCCGGTATTTGCATAAAGAGCAAGCGTAGGACTGTCAATCGTCAAAATATCCGGAGGGTTTCCTGCAGCAAGTTCTGTCCGCAGTCTTATTTCATAATCACTATATGAAATAGACTTCATATTCACCGAGATATCGGGGTTTGCTTTTTCAAAAACAGAAACTAATTCTTCAAATGCTTTATTTTCAGCCGTATTTCCACTATTTCGCCAAAACGTCAACTCAGTTCGTTCGGAACTCTTTGGATTTTCCGCTTTCTCTTTTTGGGTGCTACCAGAGAATGTATCAAAAAAGGACAACGCATACACTAAAATACCCAAAAGTATAATTGCAAAAATAGTAAACCATTTTTTCATCTACATTCCCTTTCTTTCTTGAAAACTTAAACATCTAAGGCATTACGGAATTCAACAGGGGTTTGTCCAAAGTGTTTTTTAAAAACAGTACTGAAATATCCAGAGTTAGAAAAGCCAACTAAGTTTGCTACATCAATGATTTTTAGTTGCTTATCTCTTAAAAACTTCCGGGCTTTGTCCATTCGTAAATTCACCAGATAATCACTAAAATTCTGCCCGACATAATTTTTAAAGGTTTCAGATAAATGAGCACTATTGATATGAAAGAGTTCCGATAATAAGGTAAGTGAAATTTCACTAGCGTAATGCTGGTCCAAATAGTGCCGAACACTATCCACGATTAATTTCCCGTTCGAAAAGCGTGCCGTACGTACTTTTCCAATAATCAATTGGGCTAATTGAAGGAGGTTTTCAAGCACTTTACTTTGCGAATTAAGTTCCCAGATACTTTGTTGGCAATTCCAAATCATTTTTTGAATATCTTTCGTTTCGATATCATATTTTTTTGCCAGCGACCCTAACAAAAATAACACTCGATTGGCAGCAAATGAAAAGGACAAAATCGATTGGTTTCCATTCCCTCGTAATAATAGTTGAATATTTTCCTTAAATGCCTCGAAATGAACATTTTCAATCGCATTTGTTAACTTTCTTTCAAAATCAGGTGAAAACTCAAATTCTTCTTCTTTCGTTATCGCCTCATCAATCACCTGTGATTGCGAGCCAAGTTGACTTTGACTCCAAGCAAGCAAACTGGAAATATAACCTGTCTTAAAGCTAGCTAGACCCTTGACAACATTTCCGATGCCAATCACCGTTTCTAAACTCAACAACCTTTTCACATTCTGTTGTACCCTTTCAACCAAACTAGAAGGACTATTTATATCTATTCGTATTAGAAAATGAACCATATTAGCATAGCTTGGGTCGTAAAACGAATAAGTTCCTGTATTCTCTTTTGAGATCTCTTTGCATAACATTTGGAAAGGAATCCAGAGCTCCTTTAATCGATTTGGGTTGCCAAAACTCTCTCTAATTTCCACGCTGACAAATTGGACGTCTGCGTTCTCATTTACAAGTGCCTCGAGTTGTAGCTGACGCAGTCTTTCGATGACGAAATTAAGCTGTAACCATTCCTCTTTAACTAAATAGAGCAAGTATTGTTCCTGCACTTCTTGGAGCTGGGTAAGAACGAGTTGACGCATCTGAGCCGTTTCAACTTGTTTTCGCCGCTCTTCTACAATTTCTTTACGAATTTTTCGTAATGCTTCTACTAATTCATCTGGGGCTACCGGTTTTAACAGATAGTCTCTAACCCCTTCCTTCATGGAACCGCGTACCAATTCAAAATCGGAATAACCCGATAATACGATCACATTTACTCTTGGAAATTCCCGCTGACATCGTTTAGCTAATTCAAGGCCATCCATAATTGGCATCCTCATATCTGTAATGACCAAATCAATATCCATGCAACCAAGCAATTCAAGTGTATCTTTACCATTAGAAGCTTCGCCAACAATTTCAAAACCTTCTTCTTCCCAGTTCACTTTCATTCGTAAGCCTTTACGAATTTGAATTTCATCATCCGTGATTATGACCTTCATCATGTATATCACCTCTATCAAAATTTATACATAATGTAATCCTCGTGCCTACATTCTTTTCAGATTCAATCTGATAGGAAAAGCGCTCTCCGTAGTAAAGCTTTAATCGGCCAAGGACATTCTTTAAACCAATGCTGTTTCCTTTGCTCGCTAGGACACTAATGGTTTCATTCTTTGTTTCTTCACTCACTAAGTCTGATATCACTTCTTCAGACATGCCTATCCCCTTATCTTCTAAAACTATCATTATTTGATTATTCACTTTTTTCGTTTTAATAAAAATTTCAGCCGTGGTCTTTTCTATAAAACTATATTTGACGGCATTTTCTACGAGCGGTTGGAGAATGAATTTAATAATAGAGAGATTTCTTGTCTCCGGATCCTCCACAATATTAATCGTGAGGGCGTCCTCATATCTCTCCTTTAAAATGTCGGTGTAGCTGCGAATATAGCTGATTTCTTCACCTAATCTCACGACGTCATTTTGCGTATTCAAGGAATACCTCATCATCCGGCCTAAATAGATGCTTACATTCATGACCTCTTTATTCTTGCCCTGAACAGCTAATCCCCCAATGATTTCAAGGGTATTGTTCAAAAAGTGAGGGTTGATTTGTAATAATAAGGCTTTGTACTCTGCATCTTTTCGTCGGATGTTGGCTTCATATTCTGTTTCTATTAAGTTCTTTAATTGATCAATAGTATGATCAAACACGTTTACTACATAACCTACTTCATCGTTAGATGGTTTTATCGATGGCATAAAGCGTTTGGCACCAGAAAAATCTCCGCTTTCAACAAATTTCATCGCTTTTGCTAGTTTTCCTAAAGGCCTTACGATATTGGAAGAGAGCATGAACGACGCATATATTGTTATTAAAAACACAATCGCACTAGTAATAAGTAAGTTTCGCTGTAGAATATTAACTTTTGAGAATAAGTCAGACTTGGTCACTTCACTGACAAGAATCCAATCACCAACTGATAACTTTTGAAAAAAAACAAAGTATTTGTCTCCCTGATAATCAGTTTCTAATAAACCTTTTTGTTTTGTATTATTCTTTATTTTAGTTAAACTATTTTTTAATACCCTTTTTGGGGTATCGATCTTCCCCTCTAATACATTTGCTCCCTGCTGATCCAATAAATAAGCATGTCCATTTTTTCCGATCGTGATTTTTCGTAAGGCTGTTTCTAGCAAAGATGAAGGGAAATTAACCTTTATAAATCCGTATGAAACAACCGTATTCAAATCAACGAGGGGCAAAATATAACTATTACTATTTCCTTGTGCTGGCATATATGGATCAATATGTGATTTTACAAATCGTTGTTCATTGATCGTAAAGTCTTTAAACCAATCTAGGTTGCGTAAGTTGGGGTTATTGCCCCATGCCCCCTCACCATTATTCAGAACGACTGAGATAGACATACCATTTGAATTGTTCACCATCATTGATGATAGCATCATTTTCAGTTGATTCTTCTGTAACAAGCTCTGTTCTTTCGGTATATTTGCATCCTTTTTTTCTAACTTTAACCACTGCTGAGTCGTTTGATTGACAAGGACCTGTTTTCCTAAATCCTCAGCCTGCGTTGTGATCGAATCAATATACAATGAGTACTGATCCATGGCTTCTATTGTTAACTCCTGGGTCTGATCTTCAATAATGGATGTAAACCAGCTCGGGATTATCATCGATAAAATGATTAATGGAATTGTTAACAAACAAGTAAAAATAATAAATAGGCGATTGCGTAAGGAAAAAAACATGGTATCCCCCCAAACAAGAAAGAAAACCCTTACATTCAAAGGCTCAATCAATAAGTTTTGACTATTAGTATCTATCCAATTTAACATATCCCCTATCAACTTACCACGTGATATTTAATTCCATATAAATAAGCAGAAGCCGGATTCCGGCTCTGCTCATTTCTGATTCATATAGGCTTCACGATATTCATTCGGGGTAATCCCCTCAACCTTTTTAAATACTTTTCGAAAATACTTGTCGTCTTGATACCCTATCATCGTCGCAATTTCATAGATTTTTAACTGGCTGTTTTTTAATAAAGACTTGGCTTTCTTCATTCGAAACTTCACAATATAATCGGATATATTCACGTTAAATTCTTGTTTAAATTTCCTCGATATATATTCTCGACTGATATAAAAATGCTCAGAGATCTCTTGCAGTTTTACATCCCGATCGAAGTTCGCTTGCAAATACTTTTCAATATCATAAATGATATTACTATGTTTCTGAAGGGTTCCTTTCTTAACCTTTTTCAAAAAGATAGCAATCTCTCGTTTCTTTCTCTCTTTGTATTCTCCAAGCATAAAGTGACCGTTTACATCAAAAAATAAATCAATTCGTTTTTCGATGTCTTCTGCTGCTTTAACAGGTAGATTATAATGCTTAAACCATCTATTGCTGATCACCAAATATTCATTTTCTAAATGGAGCAGCTGTTTTAATGATAGAAAGTGGTTTTCTGTAAAATCAGACTCGATTTGGTTAATTACTTCAACAAATGCCCCAATCTCCCCAGCTTGTACAGCCATTTCTATACTAGCAGAGTAGTCCATAAGGTTCCTTAATCCATGACTTGGAAGGTCCTCTATCACATGGATGCGAGTTTCTCTATCATCCAAAATATTACGATTAAAAAATAATTGCTTAGCATGACGATAGGAATCCATTAAGCTGGAACTCTCATTAACCAGTTTACCTAAAAAAATCGGACAAGAGATATTCATTGTACCTCTTAGCATCTTAAAGATTTGTTTTAAAAGTTCCCCTATTTGTTCAAACTTGTTCCAAAAGATAATCACAATTTCGCCTTTATTAGATAAATAACGAAATCCAATTCCACATTCATTTTCCACCATGATTTCATTAATAACGTTCAGAATCGTAAAGTAGGCTAAATCTCGATCTCCTTGAAATGCCCCGATTGTCTTTCCGTTAATCCGAACAAGTGCTATTTGATAGTTGGGAGCCGAATGAATTCCATAATCCTCGTACAAATCTTCCCTCAGATGATCGCTGTTGAGCAGCTGGGTAAGCTTGCGGTCTCGATAAACCGGCTTCATTTCATTGATTAATTGAGAGCTGCTTTCTTTTCTCTCCCTGTCTAAAGCTTCTTTTTTCCATTCATCCACGGCTGTTTCCAACGTATGATTTAAGATTTCAGGATCAATCGGCTTTAAGAGATAATCTGAACTTCCGAAATGAATGGCTTTGCGCATGTAGTGGTAATCATCATAACCTGTCACAATAATAGTTTTGCTGGTTGGCTGATTTTCTTTAATCCATTCTAACAGCAGGACGCCATCCATTTTTGGCATTTTCATATCTGAAAAAATAATCTCTGGCTTATACTTTTGAATTAAATGTATCGCTTCTTCTCCATTTCCGGCTTCATAAATTTCATCAATTCCGTTTTGTTCCCAATCACCCAGGATCTTAATTCCTTCGCGAACGTGCTTTTCATCATCAACGATTAATGCTCTCATGAATGCTCCACCTCTTTTTGCATAACCTTTGGAAACTGAACGGTAACCGTAAATCCACTTTCTTCATTACTGTCAATCGACATTATTGCTTGATTAGCGTAATAAATCTGTAAGCGGTCATATATGTTTTTTAAGCCAATCGTTTCTCTATGCTTCTCTTCTTTGGACACACCATGATATAATTCCTGCCTGATACTTTTCAACTGTTCTTCATTTGCGCCTATTCCATTATCTTTTACAGTAAGGCAAACCAACGCGTCATCCTGAACACTCGCCTCAATTTGAATAAATGCTTTTCCTACCTGCTGATCAAAGCCATGCTTAAAACAATTTTCCACAATGGGCTGCAAAATCATTTTCGGTATCAGAATTTCTTGGACTTCTTTTGAGACATTTAATTCAAATTCAAACTGCTCGTCAAAGCGTTGTTTTTGTAACAATAAATAGGATTTAACATGCATCAGCTCTGAAATAAAAGGGACAATGTCCTCCTTCATATTCATACTGTATCTCATGATTTTCGATAATGAAGTGAGTAAGGAATAGACAGGAACGGCTTTCGATTTCAACGCCAAGGTACCAATCGATTGAAGGGCGTTATATAAAAAATGCGGGTTAATTTGTGACCGCAATACACGCAGCTGTGATTCTTTATTTTCTATCTCCAATTTATATTCTCGCTCAATTAAATCATTGATTTTCGTAATCATTACTTTGAAATGCCTTCCCAACATCCCAATTTCATCGTTTCCTAATGAATCAAAATCCGCCTCAAATTCACCTTTTTCTACTTTTTTCATGTTACCAATTAATACCTTTATCGGTGCGGTTATCTTAAATGAAACAAACATGGTAGCAATTAACACAATAACGAGCGTCACGATACCAATCAAAATGTTGATTAAGGCCGTTTCTCTTGCCCCTTGATAGAGTACATTGTAAGGAATTCGTTTCACAATATACCAATTCTTGTAGGGGGCGGAAAACTTATCGTGAACAATCACACCCGAGAATTGTTTATCCTTCCATTCCGTACTTTTCCTAATGGCGGACTCCTTTTTTACTTTCCCAAACCACTTTTCTTTATTTTCCTTGCCGATCATTGATTCATTGGAGGAGTATATAATAACTCCTTTTTCATCCATAATGTACAAGTCTTCCATGTCCTTTGTATATAAGCGGCCGGCAATCGCACCTATTTTGGAAAGATTAATATCAATAGACAAAAAGCCTAATAGCTTGTCTGACGGTACGTCACGAAGGATGTTATGAAAGCTTAGGACATTTTTCTTTTCCGAGTTTGGGATAACCGATATATTGTTATAACTATACATTTCATGGGGCGGTTCAATAACGGAAAAAAGGCTGTTATATCGATTTAATCGTGCATAATAAGGATGCGAAAAGATACTCTCATACTTTGCTCTGCCGCTAATTCTAGAATGATAATTGGTATAGGAATCCTTTCCTTTATCAATGTAAATGTGCATTTGTTCAATCTCAGGCCGTGTATTAAATAAATAAGCAAGAGCTCGTCGAACTTCTTCCTGATTAGTGTTTAAATTCTGTGATAGCCCATCCCTCATCACATTCATAAAGGGCGTATATCGGTAAAGAACGGACGACATCTGGGCCACATCTTCCAAATAAACAGTTAGTTCATCTTCACCTTTGACAATCAGGTCATGATTGGTTGAAACAAAGCGATTATTAAGAGACTTTGTTGTTTGGTAATAAGTAATTGCAATCGAACTTCCAAAAGGCAAAACCGTTACTAGTATTAAAAATATAATAAGCTTTTTGCGAATTCCCCACTGCATATCATCTTGGTTAGTTATATGAAAAAATAGAACTAACCTTCCTCCAATTAATGAATTTTCTCCATTGTAACAACTATATGTATCCATTCCTATGGCATATATTGACTTGTCGATATTAATGACTGTTCAATATATTCCACCCTACTGGTCAATGTAAGCCGTTTCATAATTTTCATTATTCTCTAAAATGAAATTATGGAGGTGCAGGTAATGAATAGTCATAGTAAGTTGGAAAAAGTAGAATCCTCAGTATTAGTAAGTCCAAAAAACGCAGCAGTTTCGAAGTCAGTTTCCTTAAATAAAAATAAGAAACTGAAAGATGCAGGATTATTTGCTCTATTTGTAGGGCCCGTTTTGTTAGCTTTTACGCTCATTGTTCTGATTCCTTTCTTCACAGGTATTTATTATGCCTTTACAGACTGGAACGGGATTACAGGAGCGGTCAAATGGGTTGGCTTGGACAATTTCAAGTACATCTTCACCGAGGACAAGCAATTCCAAGCATCCTTTAAACTTACAACGAAATATACGGTCGTTGCCATTATCTTAACAAATGCAATTGGGTTTGGATTAGCGTTACTTGTCACCCAAATGTTGAAAACGAGAAATATTTTACGGACAGTGTTCTTCATGCCTAACTTGATTGGCGGCCTTTTATTAGGATTTATCTGGCAGTTTATTTTTGTCAAAGGCTTTGCCTCCATCGGTGCACTTACAGGTATCCCTCTTTTTGAGTTAGCTTGGTTAGGCGATAAAAATACCGCCTTCTGGGGGATTGTGATTGTCAGTGTATGGCAAGGTGCTGGCTACATTATGATTATCTATATTGCAGCATTACAGAACGTTCCACAAGAATTAATTGAAGCAGCGAAAATTGACGGTGCAAATAGGTGGCAGATTCTTCGTCACATCACCATGCCCCTCGTCGCACCGGCTGTTACCATTTGTTTATTTCTAACAACGGCATCATCCTTTAAGGTCTTTGATGCAAACCTTTCCCTGACGAATGGCGGTCCATTTAAGTCAACTGAAATGTTAGCGCTTAATATTTACACAGAAGCATTTGTTAATAACCGCTACGGAATTGGTGAAGCAAAAGCACTTATTTTCTTCCTTGTTGTCGCAGCAATTTCTGTTATTCAAGTGACATATTCGAAGAAAAAGGAGGTTGAGTCCTAATGGGAAACAGGTACACAGGAAAAACATTTATTGTTGAAATCCTTGCCATCCTGCTTGGCCTAGCCTTTTTAGTCCCTTTCTATTATGTTATAGCAAACTCCTTAAAGCCGTTTGCTGAGATTTTAACGAACACTTCGGCCCTGCCGTCCGTGCTGCAGTTTGAGAACTATGTGAGCGCCTTTGAAAAATTGAACTATCTGAAGGTATTTTCAAATTCTTTAATCGTTACTGTTTTGAGTAATGTCGTTCTGGTTATCTTTTGTTCGATGGCGGCGTACATGCTGGTCCGAACAAAAAAGAAGATCAGTAACGTGATTTTCATGATTTTCGTTGCAGCGATGATTATTCCGTTTCAATCGATCATGATCCCGCTCATCAAAACAGCGGGTACCTTTGGACTTTTAAATAGCGTCTGGGGTCTTGTCATTATGTACTTAGGATTTGGTTCAGGGATGACCATTTTCTTGTATCACGGGTTTATCAAAGGAATTCCGGTCGAACTTGAAGAGGCAGCAATTATCGATGGCTGTTCAAGGTTTGGCGTATTTTGGAGAATCGTTTTTCCACTATTAAAACCGATTACGGTTACGATCGTCATTTTAAACAGCTTATGGATTTGGAATGACTTCTTACTACCATCACTTGTTCTTCAGGATCCGGAATTAAAAACGATTCCATTAGCAACGTTCTCCTTCTTTGGACAATATACAAAGCAATGGGATTTAGCACTAGCAGCATTGGTTATGGGCATCATTCCGTTGTTAATCTTCTTCTTTGCGATGCAAAAACACATTATTAAAGGGATTACCAGCGGTTCAATAAAGTGAAATATACGTGGGGAACAACCTCTGCTATCTGTTTGACAGTTAGCAGAGACTAATATAAAAATAGATTTTACAAACAGGAGGGAATTTTAATGGGGATCAAAAAGTATTCTTTACTTGCAGGTGTACTATCCGCTTCACTTCTATTAGCAACAGCTTGTTCTAGCGACAGTGCATCGAGTGATAAAAAAAGCAGCGGTGGCAAAGACGGAAAAGTTGTTGTAGACCTTTTTAATGGAAAGGTTGAAATCGCTGACCAATTAAAAGCATTAACAGACCAATATACAAAAGAGCATCCTGAAGTTACCTTTAATATTGAAACAGTTGGCGGTGGCGCGGATGGATCTGCAGCCCTAAAAGCAAAATTTGCTTCTAATAAAGCACCTGATATCTTTGGAAATGGCGGTTATCAAGAGGCGCAAACATGGAAAGATAAATTTGAAGATTTATCCGATCAGCCTTGGGTAAAAGATGCCTATGAGAGCGCGTTACTACCTATGACAATTGATGGGAAAGTTTATGGCCAGCCTGTTAATATGGAAGGCTATGGTTTTGCTTACAATAAAAAATTATTTGCAAAAGCCGGTATTACAGAATTACCGAAAACATTTAAGGAGTTAGAAGCTGCATCGAAAAAGCTGAAAGCTGCCGGGATTACACCTTTCTCAGTTGGCTATGCTGAATGGTGGGTTTTAGCAAACCATGGTCTAAACGTTCCGTTCGCTTACCAACAAGCGGATGACGAAAACTTCATTAAAGGTCTAAACGAAGGTACAGCAAAAATTGAAGGTAACAAATACTTCAATGACTACTTTAAGCTTGTAGACCTAACGATTAAATATGGTAATAAAAATCCATTAACAACTGACTACAATACAGAAGTAACACAATTTGCAAACGGCGAAACAGCAATGATTCAGCAAGGTAACTGGATCCAGCCGATGCTAGATAAATTAAGTCCTGGCATGGAAGTGGGATTCATTCCATTGGCACTGACTGATGATGCAGCACAAGCAGATAAATTAATGGTTGACGTACCAACAAACTGGGTAGTTCATAACAAAGCTCCTGAAGCAGATAAAAAAGCGGCAAAAGATTTCTTAAACTGGATGGTTTCATCTGAAGAAGGTAAAACAGCATTAGTTAAGGAATTCAAATACATCCCTGCTTTTAAAACAATTGAAGCAAAAGCAGAAGATATTGGACCACTAGGTGCAGAACTTCAGAAATACTCTCAAGAAGGCAAAACCTACTCTTGGCAGTTCATGAAATATCCTGATGGTGCTGGACAAGAATTTGGTGCTTCCCTTCAAGCCTATGTTGGCGGCCAAAAATCTAAAGCCGAAACAGAAAAAGCCTTGGATGCGACTTGGGCTAAGTTAAAAAAATAGTCTATAAAATCAAAGGCTCCTCTCAATCTGAGAAGAGCCTTTTGTGATTTAGCTTGTTTTTATTCTCGATCCGGGCTATTGACCATGATTCCGGCGACTTGCGTTAACCGGTCATAAAATGCTTGCCCTGCTGGTTGCTGATCAAGCCCAATTTCTTCAAATGCTTCCTTCATACAGCGAAGCCAGCATGCAGCTCTTCTCGGTGTTACTTCAAATGGCAAGTGCCGGTGTTGCATGGCGGGCGGACCAAATTCCTGGCTGTACAGGGCTGGACCTCCTAAAAATTGCGGCAGAAACATCCGCTGTTTGCGCTTAATTTCTTCCATATCCCCTTCAAACAATGGTCTAAGTTCCGGGTCAGCATAAACACGCGGATAAAAGGCATTGACCAGTTTATCAATTGTTTCCTGCCCGCCTATTTCCTCATAAAGTGATTTAAGTTTGTATTCCAATTTCGTCACCATCCACTTTTATTTTTTCCCTATTTTTTACTATTATAAAGATAAAGCGGAGAGATTTTTGTGATTGATATCACAGTAAATTAAAAAATACATAAATTCCCACGCGTTGGAAAGGTGTTTAAAACAACTTTCTAAAACTTGTGGTATCCTAATATAATATGCTGGTTTCATATTAGTATTTAATCGGACCATTTTGGTTTATAGTACAAGCGGTCTTTCAAGAGGTGTAAAGAATGAATAAGGCCTGGATTTACGTAGGTTTAACCTGTTTGTTTGAATTGATTTGGGTATACGGATTTAATGAGGCACAAACGTGGTGGCAGTGGGCAATCGTCGTTGGAGTTATTTTTTTAGACTACCATATTCTACCTATAGCATGCGAGACTCTCCCCACAGGTACTGTTTATGCGATATTTGCCGGAATAGGGACAATTGGAACGGTGTTAATGGATATATACCTTTTTGGGGAAAGCTTTAGTCCTGGGAAGGCTTTTTTTATCTTCACCATTGTCATTGGCGTGATCGGATTAAATCTCTCGGACAAGGAAGTTGAAAAAACAGCCGTAAAGGGAGTTGCCTAATATGGGCTGGGTTTTTGTCTTTTTAGCAGCTGCAAGTGAGGTCGCCGGTGCGGCTGGACTCAAATTATACAGCCAGCAAAAAACTCTCCGAAATGGTGTTCTATATATTGGCGGGTTCGGCGCATCACTGGCTTTTTTATATGTGTCATTTCAGTTTCTTCAACTAAGCATTGCCTATGCCGTTTGGGTCGGAATTGGGACAGCTGGTGCTGTTTTTATTAATATGTTTCTTTTTGGTGAATCAAAAAACCTTGGGCGCATCATAAGCGTCATTTTAATTATTATAGGTGTTGTCGGCTTAAAGGCACTATCATAATACTTAAAAGGGTCAGCTCTCAGGTAAGTTAACGAGTAACTTATCGGGGACTGACCACTGCTTTTACGGTGCTACTAATTCCACTTTGATTCGATCAGGATCTTCGAAAAAAACAGCGTAATGAGATCCCCCGCCAGCAAATGGATGTTTATCTGGATATAGAATATTAACGCCTTTTTCCTTCAATTGTAATGTCATTTGATTAACCTGCTCTCTTGATACTGCCTGAAAAGCTAAATGGTTCAGGCCGACTCTAGAACGATGATACGGAATATCTAGAAAACGGTCATCCGCCTGAACAAAAACAATATAAGTCTCTCCATGTTTCCAGCTGAAACCAGACTCCCATTTTTGGAAAGGCTCATATCCTATTTCAGTTAAAAACCACCCCCAAAACTCACTTGATCTGCTAAGGTTGGAAACATAGATTTCTAAATGATGCAACATTGGCCTTCTATCTCCTTTATGGCTTACCTGATTTTCCCCATTTCCTCTAAAAATGCAGGCCGTCTCATGTACTTTTGTCTTAATTCTCCGATCAGCTTATGTGAATGAATCGTTCCACAAGCATTTTTGTAGGTTTTTATGATTGAACAAACCGTACGATATTTTTTTCGATCCGTAGCCTCCTCCGCCGAGTATTCAATATACTTAATAAAAAGGTTGTTTACTTCTTCTAAATATTCCTTAATTACATATGGATAAAGGTCCGTTATAGATGAAATATGATTTTGACAATAGTTTAAAAGCTCATCAGACAAATTTTCCTCTTTTAGGATAGAAAGATACGCGGAGGGCTGGTAATCCATCTTTTTAAAATCATCAACAATCTTTTTTAAAACAAGATCCCATTCGCTTGTTGCATATAATTCTTTTAGTTTTAGGTAATATGTAAATTCATTTTTGAATAACAGTTCTCTTGCTAACTTCTTTTGTTGTTCGATATCGCTAAGAAATTCATAGGCTTGATATCGGTATTCCCGCCACTTATGGACAAGGCCTCGATATTCTGCGTCTGTTTTTTCTCCATCCAAACAAAGCTGAATTACTTTCTTGTAGTCGCCTTTTCCAAGTTCATTGACAATTGCCTTTTCACGAAACTCGCTATGGTCGATATTCTCATAAATAAATCTTTCAGCTGCCTCAGCCCCATCACATTGTTCAATGATTTCGAGCTGAAGCAATTTAATTTCCTTTTTTTCAAATCGGTCACTCCAAGTTGATTCTGTCTTCAAATAGAGGGATTCCAGCTGTTTTTCTAACTTTTTTCTAAACTCTTTATTAGGAGAATAATAGGCACAAATTTTTAAAAGAGCATAGCGCCAATCACTCCAACCATCATAATGTGCTTTTAATGCTTCTTTCATAATCGCGTCAAAAAGACCCTTCTTCTCTTTTTCATTCAAATGTGTCAGACCAGAAATAACCGCATCGTCAATCGTTCTTATTGCCCAATTCATAATGTCACCGATTGAGCCATTTGAGTCATCAGAAAAATTGAGCATTTTTACAACAGGTGACAATACAACCAGTGATAGTAAAATTGCACTCTCCCATTCACCTTTATCTACTTTTTCTTGTGCTTTTTGGAGAGTCAGATCTGCACCTAGTAATGCTGGGGCCACGTGACGCCAATCGATGAAACCTTTCCTTTTTGCACGATTAATAGATTCAGTAATAAGCTTTTTCGCTGATGAAATTTCGTCTTTATGAGGAGTGTATTTTAAAAGAAGTTGTTTTTCAATTTCCGGGAAATCATCTGACAGGTCAAGAATAATCCTCATTAATTCTTCTTTATTTTGATTGGTTAGGATAGTTTTTAAATCGATTTCACTTGATCGTGAGGTATTGTTTGGATTAGATGGATTCATGCTTTTCACCCCGTGTGGATTATATACATTAATTGTATCATGTTAAAATTAAGAGCCGCCGAAAATTGGAAGCACAGATTCGCCCATAAAAACACTAAATACGCCCATAGAAGTCCAATATTCGCTCATTGAAACCAAAGATTCGCTCATAGAACTCAAAAATTCGCCCATGGATGGGGAATGCATTTAAATAAATTATAAATGTCCAAATATCGTAGTGTAATTTTACACAAAATATGATTTTTATTATGCTTCTCCTTGAGTTATAACAGAAACTCTAATAATTATTAAAGGGATTTAATAATTCATAATAAAAATACCACAAGTTAGATGCTAACTTGTGGCGGCTCTATTTACGAAAATAATTTTTGAAGAAGGGATTTAGGTTTTTTCCTCAACTTATCCACTGAGTTCTGAATCCCGTACATGATCACTGATTTACTCATAAATAAAATAACCATTTGGAATGGTCTTAATCTAACAAACGAGGCAATTCCCAATCTTTTTAAAATAAACATCCCAGGATAGGCAAATAGAGTATCTAAAAATAAATTTAAAAAGAGGTAACGAATAAAATTACCAAAAGTGAATTTTAATATCCATAAGGATCCTACAAAAAATGGACCCACCATGAATGGCATTTCGCCAATTGCATTAGGAATGAGTTTTTCATAAATTCGCCACCACACTCTTTTTTTGGCGATAATACTTTCAACTGCTACCCAGACAACAATAAATAAGGCCCCTGGATAAAAGCGCTTTATGGTTAGCTTCCCTAAGAACGGCACTGTCAACCAAGGTAATAACATCATTAAGAGCAAAATCATTTTATTCTTTCTCATCTATATGCCATTCCTTTTTTCTTTTTAGAATGCGCAAATTGGAAGAATTTATTTATTAATTATACAAAAAAAGGTACTTTTTCCACCTAATTTTGATTTGAAAAATGGATAATTAAAAATGAGTAACTATTTTTTTGTATAATAAGCAAGTCCAAACAATAGCAGAGGCAGCAGACCAGCGAATCTAAACCATCCCTCCGCATCGCCAACATAGAGCGAAATGGTTGGTATCGCAAGGGCAATCCCACTCCACAAAAAGGCTTTCCATGATTTTTTCCAAAGACCCCTAACAAAAAGCAGAACGGATGCTCCAATTAATAGCCAATAGACGATTCCTACCAAGAAAAAATCCATTAAATCTCCCCCTGTAAAAATATTTTTTATCCATTTATAATATGTCTTATTCACCAAATGGTCCTTTTACTATAGGAAATGTGCTTTACTCGGCTTATTTTTTAAAATGCCGGTCATGTAGTTATGAATATTATGATAGGATTATTCTATGCTAGTCCACCTTATGGATTTTCTTTTTAAAAAACGAATAATATCTTTGCTTTCCCTCATACCATTAGGATGAGGACTGATGTCATGAGATTAGAAGGGAGAAAATGAAATGCTGCAACGTCCTTTAGCAAGTGAGTACCCAGAATACTATAAACCTTATGTGAATCTAGTTCCTGAGGGTAATCTATTAACACTTTTGAAAGAGCATTTGGTCAAAACGATTGAGCTTTTTGAGTCGCTTTCGGAAGAAGATGGCCACTTTCGCTATGCCGAAAATAAATGGAGCATCAAAGAAGTACTTGGCCATATGGCAGACACTGAAAGAATTATGAGCTACCGGCTTCTCCGTGTTGGACGGGGAGACCAGACTGCTTTGGCTGGTTTTAACGAGAATGATTATGTCCAAGGTTCGCAAATTAATAAATTACCAATAAAAAATATTCTCGAAGACTTTATTGCCATTAGAAAAGCTACCCTTTCCTTAATTCAAAACATGCCGGAAGAGGCTTGGGCAAACATTGGCTTTGCCAATAACACTGAAGTCACGGCCCGTGCCATAGGCTACATTATCGCAGGTCACGCCCTCCATCATTATCAAATTATTAATGAGAGATACGTTTCTTTATTGAAATAAGCCTTGGCATAGAAGTGAAAATGGTGTCAGGCACCACGATTAAAAGCCCGTGAGTTTAGTTTTAGCTCATGGGTTTTTATTGATTTTGGTAAAAATTCACTTGCGAACATTTGTTCTTTGTTTTATAATCAAAATATCGGTAATAATAAGAAGTGAGCATCTCTTAGGGGATTGGCTGGCTTATTTCCTATCGAGGATAGCAAAAAAATACTTTTAAACCGAGGAGAGATTTATTATGACATTACGTTTGATTCCCTATTTAGTGATGGATGGAAATGCGAAGGAAGCGATTCAATTTTACGAAAAGGCTCTGGATGCACAGGTTCTTTTTTCTCAATCTTTCGGTGAAATGCCAGAAAACCCTGAATTTCCATTACCTGCAGATGCCAAGGATCGTGTAAGTCACGCGACGATCAAAGTGGGAGAAACAGAAGTAATGTTTTCTGATACGTTCCCAGGGCAGCCACATCAAAGCGGAAATCAAGTGACTATCTGTATTTCAACGAACGACGCGGACCAGGCGCATAAATTTTTCGAAGCCTTACAGCAAGGTGGTCAAGTGAATATGCCTCTTCAGGAGACGTTTTTCAGCCCAGCTTATGGTAGTCTAACAGATAAGTTCGGTGTGAACTTTCAAATCTTCACTGAGGGTCGACAATAGGACTTTTACATACGAGATGCACGCAAAAAAGCCCGGTCCAAATGCGACTGGGCTTTTTCTATGTACGTCCATTAATTTATTATTGTAGATTAAGTTGCCATGAAACACCGAATTTATCAACTACCCAGCCAAACTTTTTGCTAAAACCATAATTATCTAACGGCATTAATAAGCCGCCACCACTAGACAAATTTTCATATAGTCTATTTATTTCCTCTTCAGTATCACAGGTGATATAAATAGAGAATGATGGTGTAAATGTAAATTCATGTTTTATATTACTATCAATGCACATGAATTCCTGACCTTTGAGTGTAAAGGCTGCATGCATAACACTTCCCTCTTCCCCAGGTCCGTTTGCCCCATAACGAGTAATTCTGATTATTTCTGAATCCTCAATCAAAGAAATGTAGTAATTCATTGCTTCTTCCGCGTTTCCTTGAAACATTAAGAATGGTGTAACTTTTGACATTATTCTCATCCTCCTTTTTGATTGGTGACCAATTTCACCGTTACATCAGCATATCTGTCGCCAATAGCCCTGATTGGAGACACTTTTCATTTTTTTTATTTTGTCGCCAATTGTCCAGAACTAACAAAACCTTATCTTTGATTTCTTCCTAGTAAGAGTTCTTACCATTATTGATAATCTAGTAAAAAAACTAATCAATGCTTGATTAGTTTTTTTAACCCATTTTAGTTCGCGAAACGGCTGGCTGATATTTTCTCATCGGGGCTTTTTCTAGAACTTCTTGCAGATAGAGGTTTCCATTCGGACTTGTTTTCTTGAGTAACTCTAACAAGTATGTAATATCATCTAGAGCTCTATGTGTTTGGTAATTTGTGATGTTATGTGCTTGTAATAGGGTTAATAGTTTCCCATTTGGAAAGCCGTAATTTTTCCAAGGGATGTTTCTCATTGTGCAATACCACTTCAGGTCGTTGACTTCCGGATACATGTGATAAAGAAAACTTCGGTCAAAAGAAGCATTATGGGCAAAGACCGAATCGGCACGATGGAAATAGGTTTTTATTTTTACATCATAAAAGCTTTTCCCTTGAACTAACTCGTAAGGGATTCCGTGAACTCGATAGGCTGTGTCATAATTATTTCTTGCTGCACGGGAAATCGGCTCACGCAAAAAGGAGTCTTCATCAATAATATCGATAACTTCTCCGGTATCTGTTCGATAGGAAAATAACTTTAATGCGAGCTCGATGACTTCATCCTTGGTAGGACCTAAACCGGTTGTCTCCACATCTAATACTAAACCCAATTTTTCTGACCTCATCTAAATGATCATCCCTTAATACTAAACTTTATCCCATTATACCAAAGCTTGCCATAGGACTCTATCTCCAAAATGTACCTTCAAGTGAATTCTACAGGAGAGGAACCTTAGAGAGTGACCGTGACCGATATTTTTCGATGAGTTCGGGCACTGTGATCCTCTCTTAGTGACCGTGACCGATACTTTTCGATGAGTACGGGCACTTCGATCCTCTCAGAGTGACCGTGACCGATTTTTTTCGATGAGTACGGGCACTGTGGTCCTCTCTTAGTTACTGTCCTCGGCTTTTTTCCTCCAGCATGGGCACTACAAGACCTGCCATCTATGCTAAATTAGTAAAATCTTTTAGTCCTCCTGCCCAATCCCAGCAAGAAATGCCTTAATAATAATCATAAGACTTTCATTCAAATCCAACGACATCTTGAACCCGCCTTTTTGCTCTAGAGCAGAAAATCCATGTAAAATACTACGTAAGCCCCGGACAGCATGCAAAGCACGCTCCCCTTCTAAATGATATGCCTGCAAAACGCGGACGGAAAGGTCAACGATTTTCGCCCCTGCTTGCTGCACATCCACATCTTCCGGGTCAGGGGCAAGTAAGGTTGCCTCATAAATCCCTGGGTGCTTTCGGGAAAAATCCACATAGGCCTGGCTAACCGCCAGCACAGCTTCGGTGCCTGACACCTCAATTGCTGCATCTGCCATCACTTCATAAAGCTTATCGATTCCGTAAATCGCCAATTTCTTTCTTAATCCAGTGAGTCCATCAAAATGATTATATAAAGAAGGAGAACGTATCCCCAGCTTCTTTGCTAAGTTGGCCAAAGTAACTTCCTGCACACCATATTGGTCGGCAATCTCTCCTGCTGCTTCGATAATAAAAGATATTTCGAGACCGAATTTTGGTCTTGGTGACATAATAATTACTCCCTATCCTATTTTTCGTTCCAGATTTTTGATTGCATGCTCCATTGAGTTTACAGGATTTATCACGATCTCTCCGTGGCCGACTGCAAGCAATTCAGGCCGATAACTCACTAATTTCCGGGCACTGGACAAGGCGGTTTCCTTACTCCACGTACCAAAAGCCGGGAATGGAAACCAAGCTCTAATATCCCCTGCAACAGCCATTCCACCTCGTGTTTGAAAGGAATCACCTGCAATTAACGCCTTTGTCCGCAAATCTAAAAATGACATGGAACCTGGTGTATGTCCTGGCGTTTCGATCGCTGTTAACGAACCAATCAGGTCGCCTTCCTTCAATAATAGATTGGCCCGCGTTTTTAATTTTTTCGGTACACCGCCTTTAATCGGGTTTTGTGCCTCCTGAGGATCAAGCGATCGATCGCCATTCATTAGTCTGTTGTCTCGCTTCGAAATATAAACCGGTACATCTGGCAGGATTTCTTTTATTGCATCCAACGCCCCGACATGGTCTTCATGCGCATGCGTCAACACAATTTTGGTGATCGGCTTTCCAATTGATTCAGCCGCCTTCATAATGCCTTTGGCACAAAAGCCAAGCGCTGCATCAATTAACGTTAACCCGTCCTCTTCCTCCACCAAATAGCAGTTGACCGGGAAAACATTCGCCATGAATGTAACTTGATACAAGTACCCATTTTTGATCATCCTCATAGTGCACATCCCCTTAAACTAATATCATTAGTTTTATATTAACTAATACCGTTAGTTTTATCAAGTTCTTTTTTGGAAAAAATTACAATCCTCTTATGAATTCATATATTCATCTTTTTTGCCAAAAGATACTAACATGACTAGCACTTAATTAAGTTGACACTTAATTAAGTGTATGCTAAAATAACGATATGATTGAAAAAGTCCTTCATGCATTAGCAGAACCTAGACGTCGAGATATACTCTATCTCGTTCGTGATGGAGAAATGACCTCCAGCGCGATTGCCTCACATTTTGACATTTCAGCTCCAGCAGTTTCTCAGCATCTCAAAGTTCTCGAACAATCCGGCCTAGTTATAGTTCGGAGAGACGGAACGAAACGGTACTACGGGATAAGAAGGGACGGTTTTTCTGAATTAAAGCAGTATATTGACCGTTTTTGGGATGATAGTTTACTTCGTTTGAAAGAAGCTGCCGAAGAGGAAGAAAGGAGAAAAAATGAATCAGACCAATAATGAAATTATCACAAAAGAAATATTTATTGAAGCCCGCCCGGAAACATTATTTTCGTTCTTTACTGATGCGGACAAAATGGTTCGCTGGATGGGGAGACATATCCTGCTCGAACCAAAAATCGGTGGTAAATATCGAATTGATGTGAATGGCAGCGATATTGCCATGGGCGAATATGTAGAAATTGTTCCTTATGAAAAAATCGTCATGTCTTGGGGTTGGGAAAAATCAAAGCTCGTGCCACCTGGTTCAAGTAAGGTCGAATTCAAACTGACTCCGAAAGAAAATGGCACAAATTTAGTTTTAACTCATTATGACTTGCCAGTTGAAGAAATCCCATCGCACCAACAAGGATGGTCCCATTACATGCCGCGCATTAAAGATTTTGCAGAAGGCAATGATCCGGGTGTAGACCCATGGTCCGAAATGGCCATGCATTAATTTTTATAAAAAATAAATAACCTTTTCTATTGAATAATATATTGGAGGAATAAAAAATGACTAAAACAATTCATCAAGAAGTAGTTTTCAATGCCAGTCCTGGACTTATATATGAAGCACTTACAGATTCGAAACAATTCAGCAAAATGACGGGAGGTGCACCTACAGAAATCAGTCCCGAAGCTGGTGGTACTTTTTCTTGTTTTGGCGGCATGATTCTTGGGAGAAACATTGAGCTTGTTCCAGGTGTGCGAATTGTACAAGCTTGGCGAGTAGCGAACTGGCCAGAGGGTGTTTACTCTATTGCTAGGTTTGAGCTAGAAGAACAAGAATCAAAAACCCTTTTGGTTTTCGACCACATTGGTTTTCCTGAGGCTGAAGGAGAACATCTTGCAGCAGGATGGGGAGCGAATTACTGGAACCCATTAGAAAAATATCTAGGATAAGGTACATTTTACGTAAAATGCTTGGAGCGTATCCAAGCATTTTTTTACTATATGACACTTGGTCTGATGGACAAAACTCGTTAGAAGGGCTGGGGGATTTGTCCTTCAGACCGTCGATGATGGACAAATCTCGTTGGAAGGGCGGGGGATTTGTCCTTCAGAAAGCCGATGATGGACAAATCTCGTTGGAAGGGCTGGAGGATTTGTCCTTCAGACCGCCGATAATGGACAAATCTCGTTGGAAGGGCGGGGGATTTGTCCTTCAGACCGTCGATGATGGACAAATCTCGTTAGAAGGACTGGAGATTTGTCCTTCATAACGCCGATGATGGACAAATCTCGTGGGAAACCCGGAGATTTGTCCTTCATAACACCGATGATGGACAAATCTCGTTGGGAAACCCGGAGATTTGTCCTTCATAACGCCGATGATGGACAAATCTCGCCGGGAAACCCGGGGAGCTGCCCTTCATAACGCCGATGACGACCAAAACTCACGAGTGTATGGGAAAAAGATCTTGTTCGTTTGAAATTTGTTCAAATCTTTTTTACAAATATGTGAAATAGTGAACAATCCACCCTAATTTCAAAATAAGTTTGGTATAGTAATAATGTAGTTAGCACAAACAAACAACTAAAAAATAAATTAACAAGGAGTGTTTCACATGGTAGTAAATTGGTTAAGAGAAAACAAAGTTGCCGCTGGAATTTTAACAGTTCTTCGCTTATATATGGGGTATTCTTGGATTACAGCTGGGTTCCACAAATTATCAGGCGGTTTCGATGCTTCTGGCTATCTTAAAGGGGCAATCGCTAATCCAGTGAAAGGTCCAGACGGCGCGATGGTTTATGGCTGGTATGTTGATTTCTTAAAGCATTTCGCCTTACCAAACGTTGATATTTTTAACACGATCGTCCCTCTGGGAGAATTCTTAATCGGACTTGGTCTTATTCTTGGATGCTTAACAACTGCTGCTATGTTCTTTGGACTTGTAATGAACTTTTCATTTTTCTTAGCAGGAACCGTATCACATATTCCAACAGATCTTTTCCTAGGTGCAATTATTCTTTTCTCAGGCTACAACGCTGGTCGCATCGGTCTTGACCGTTGGGTTATCCCATTCATTCGCAACACAGCATTTAAAGGGAATAAAACTGTAAAACATAATGTTTAATCCAAACAAAAAGCGACGCAGTCTTGGTCATCCTACCAGATTGCGTCGCTTTTTTTTAATACTAAAAGCTTTTATCTTCTTTTAAACTTTCTTTGTTCATATACCAATTGGTTACCTGTGTAAGGATGGCAAACATGAAAAAGAAATTCATAGCCCAGACATTAATAAACGGAGCCACCCCGCCAAATTCAATCGTTTCAAGACCTTTTAGCTTCATCACAATCATCGACTCGATAAAAATAAGCACAAAACCAACAACACCAGCAATAGCCGCTCTAATCATATCGTTTCCCCCAGAAATGATTTTTTTTATTTATGTAAGTTAAGGAAGTAGCATTTTTGACAATTTCGTGAACATCTTCCCTCTATTATATTGCAAAAATGGGATTTACAACACCCTGGAAAATAAAAAAAGGCCCTCCCCCACATTTCATTGCATGAGGGTGTCAGGCACCATTCTTATCTTATTTTTTTAATAAATACTACCTTCAAGTAGTCCCCTTCTGGAAATTCTTTGACGGTTTTGAAATCGACGGGAAGTGAAAATTCTTCCAATTCTTTGTAGCGGCTGCCAGATTCTTTAAAGGCAGCATCGATAAAGCTCTTGAATTTATCCATCCCAAAAGCACTGCTGTTTGTGGATGCAACAATGGTTCCGTTGTCCGCAGTTATGGCAATCGCTTCGATTAGAAGATTCTTGTAGTCCTTTTCCGCACTAAAGACAAATTTCTTTGACCGGGCAAAGCTCGGCGGATCAAGGATGACCATATCAAACTTCAGCTGTTTCTTGACTGCATATTTAAAGTACTTGAATACATCCTCAACAATAATTGCTTGTGTTTCATGGTCCACTCCATTTACACTAAACTGCTCAATCGTTTTACTCTTACTCCGATTGGCTAGGTCTACACTTGTTGTTTTCGTTGCTCCCCCTAGAGCTGCAAACACGGAAAAAGCTCCCGTATAAGAGAATGTATTTAAAACTGTCTTACCGTTTGCATACACATCTCGGATTGTGCGCCTTACATCCCGTTGGTCTAAAAACACCCCGACCATGGCGCTTTCATTTAAATATATCGCAAAGTTGACGCCATTTTCTTTGACAATAAGCGGGAAATGACCTCTTTCACCTGCGACAAAGTCATCTTCCTCGATGTATTGCCCTTTTTCATCAAAACGTTTTTTCTGATAAATCCCCTGGAATTCAACCAGTTCCTTTAAAGCTTGAATGATATAGTCTCGAAAATGATAGATACCCTTGCTGTACCAAGTTAACAGATAATAACCAGCAAAGTAATCAATCGTCAAACCACCGATTCCATCACCTTCACCATTAAACACTCGAAACGCGGTAGTTTCTGAACTTTGATAAAATGATTCCCTTTCCTTAATCGCTTCTTTTAACATTTTCTCAAAAAAACGTTGATTAAAAGAATCATTTTCTTTTCTGCTCAACACCCAGCCAAGGCCCTTATTTTGCTTACCATAATAGCCTTTGGCAATAAATATATTTCTTTCGTCGACCAATTTAACAATGGACCCCTCTTCTACGAGGTCGTTCACATTTATGATGGCTTCCTTAGAAATAAGAGGATAGCCGCTTTTAAATTTATTTACAAACTTTGCTTTTACCTTAAGACTGACTTCTTTATTCATCGTGTCATCCCATCTGTTTTTTATCCTATATAAATATTTTAGACAATATCTTGACTTACGAATCAACTGGAGAGCAATAACGTTATCATAACATTAATTCTGCTTGTTCTAAAACAAAAACCGCCACTAATCTAGTAGCAGTTGTGATCATTATTCTTGTAATCCTTAAATGGGCGCAGGCCTTTATAAAATACACAGGTCAGTTGAAATCTTCACAACTTCCACACAACTTCACTATAAGTTCTACATATCTTTTTCTTATGATAAAGACAAGTTAATATGGAAATGGTTCAAACAACTCATTTCTTAAAACTTCCCATAATTTTGATTGGTGCTGACACCAATCTATTTTTTTTGCCCTTTGGCCCATCTTCACAACTTCCACACAAGTTCCACCTAAGTTCTACACATGTTTTATTTATGATAAAGGTAACTTAATTAGGAAATGGTTCGAAGAGCTCATTTCTTAAAACTTCCCATTTTGGATTGGTGCCTGACACCAATCTATTTTTTTTGCCCATAAAAATGTCAGCCATCACATTATGTGACGGCTGACATTGAAAATAGTTAATGGTCTAGTTTACTCCCACTTGTGTCCAAGCAGATTTAACGGCATTGTACTGTGTGCTGCTTGAGCCATACAAATCAGCTGCTGCAGCAAGAAGAGCCGCGCGTGCGTCGCTAAAATCACTTTGTGGAGCTAAATAAACGGTGAGTGCTCGATAGTAGATTTTTTCAGCGACAGCTGTACCCAGACTTGAAATCGTTAAATAGGCTGCTTTATTGGGAATCCCGCTGTTCGTGTGAACTCCTCCATTATCCGAAGTAGTATTCACGTAGCCGCTCATATTCTCCGGTTGCCCATAAAGACCAGGGTTTGAAAGACTGCGAAGAGCATCGCCAGCTTTATTCGGCGTGTACACATCCTCACCCATTAAGTAATCCCCTTTATCAAGGAATACTCCGAACGTATCAGAAATGGACTCATTTAATGCACCTGACTGATACTGATACTCTAACCCAGCTGTTCTTTCTGTTACTGCATGTGTTAATTCATGGGCTACGACATCAAGCGCACCTGACAATGAACGGAAGGTAATTCCATCTCCATCTCCATATACCATTTGCGAACCATTCCAGAACGCATTGTTGTAATTCCTGCCATAGTGGACGGTTGAGCGAAGAGTCGCTCCGTTATTATCAAAACTGTTTCTATTAAACGTATTTTTATAATAATCATAGACGACACCCGCATAGTAGTGGGCATCTACATCGGCTCGCTGTGACGTTGCGTTAAAATTATTGTCAGGGTCAACAGAATAATTTCCAGGTAACCGGGATCTATTTAACGCCGTTCTTGTTTCTATGACACCCGTCATTGGCTTAGTGATATCATATAAATAGTACGTACCGCTTGAATAGTATGTATTAAGCGTTTTCGTATCTCCTAGAACACCGACCCCAGTGCCATCAGCTACTGCATTATAGGAATTTAAAATGTTACCATTTATGGCATCAACATAAACGACCCAGTTTGCAGGATATGGCTGAATAAATTGCAGATTTGTTTTGTAAGCCAGATTAAATTCATTACCATTTTTATAAACAACTAGTTCCGCCTTTTCAACGGTATCTTCTATTTTTTTGCCAGTAGGACCTGCTTCAGCATTCGTGATGGTTTCCTCTTTGGTTACTTTTATAGATTTCCAAGACTGATCAAGGGCAGTTTCCTTGGATAGTTGTGCTTTCAGGGCCCCTTTGAAATAAGAAGATGCTTCTGGGAACACATCACCATTGACTGCTGTAACGATTCCATTTTTATCGGTATGGACCTTAAACTTCGCCCCATCCACCGGAATCCCCTGAATCGATTGAATAAAATTATAGTGAGTGCTGCCTAGCCCGTCCGTCTCAACATTGAGTAATGTTAAATCTTTAGCTGTATCTAACTGATAAAGTGCCTTATTTTCTTTTAAAAATTGCTTAATCCCATCTATGTCTTTATAAACTTTGGTCGATAGTTTCCCATGGACAAAAGATGGTACCGTTTGTCCTTTCTTCCAGTTGACCTTTGCATCCTTACCAAACTGCGACGCGTCTTTCTTAACCGTAACATTGTAAGGAATTGTCTCCGCCGCAACTGTAATCGGTAGTACAGACCCCATCGTTAATCCCAAAGCTAGTACAAGTGAAGTTCTCTTTTTCATCTCCAACCGCCTCCTAATGATCATTCTGTACGAATTTTCAAAATAATCATAACACGATGAATCTTTTAGGATAATTGGGAAAAAGTGTGGGACATGGTGTCAGGCACCACGGATATATCATCTATTCTAATAAAAATCCCAACGCTAAGTTCATTTTTGCGTTGGGAAAATTTATTCGATTATTTTTGGAGGAATAAACGGTGAAATCCTGATGGTCCAAAAGGTTCAATTTTAAACGAATTATCGACTCCTATGGCGGGAAAATTTCCATAAAGAGTAATCCAAATGAGGGAACTCAAGTAGTAATTACACTTCCATTAGTAATCGACGAAAATAGTGACTAAAAAATCTTAGGCTTCCACTACGTTTTTTTTGTGGAAGAAAGAAGCAGATGGCACTGGCGATTTTTTGCAAAAAAAGCTGCTCTAAAAAACAGAGCAGCTTTAAAACTTATACTTCCTCACTCTTCTTCAATACACTAACCGAACGCTTGAAGAGTGGAATGAGGATAATTACACCCACTATAAAGAGTAGGGCTGACGCTTCGTACATCGCGACAAGCGAAGTTGTTTTCTTCAGCCATCCGCTCGCACTCATGGTAACGACCATGGTCCCCATAAACATCGGGTTTAAAATGCCATTGACTCGACCAATAAAAGCTTCATCTGTATTTTTCAAAATCATCGTATTAATTCCAATGTGAATACAAGGCATAAACAAGCCGCTAATAAATTGCGCGGTCAATGTCAGCCATAACTGCTCTGATAGCCCCATTACAAAAAATCCAAGAGCACTTGCGCTCATTCCAATTGCAAGCAAGATTTGCGGAGGAGTCTTTTTCGCTAACCCCATCGTGAGACCACCGCCTAAAATCATCCCTGCCCCAAACGCTGCCATCAACCATTGCAGCATCTCTTTAGGTAAACCAAGTTGTTCCGTAATGAGGAAAACGGAAAGTGGCTGCGTTAGCCCCAGTCCTAAACCTGCTGCTGCAAAACAGCCACCCAGCAAAGTCAGTGCCCGGCTGTTCCAAACATAACGGAAGCCTTCCTTCATTTCTTCCATAAGTGTGGTTTTTACAGCATTTTCTTCGCTTTCCCGGTCAGGAGGAAGCATAAATAGAATCGCTGCCGATAGCATAAAGGCAATACCCATAATGGCAATCGCTGCACTAATGCCGTAATGCTGGTAAATAAAAGTACCGATAATCGGCCCTAAAATCATAAACAAAGCAAACACCGTTTGGTACATCGACATACCCATTTGAATAAGTTCTTCCTTTACATGAAGCTTGAACAGTTTCATTCCAGAAGGCTGGGAAAACTGTGAAAGAATCGATGATACAAGTGTGGCGAAGAAAATAACTTTCCAGCCCCCAAATACTAGTGTTAACAATACAATAAAGATAGACAGCGCGCTGAGGAAGTCACACCATATCATTGTCCGTTTCGGGCGCCATCTGTCTGCAAAGGTGCCTCCAATAAAGGAAAATAGAAAAATAGGCGCGAATTCTGCTACAGAAATAAGCGATACCGCAACCGGATCTTCATTTGTCTGCTCAATAACAAATAACAATATGGAGTAGTTACGTACCCAAATACCGATTTGTAAAAATAATGTCGAGAGTAAGATGGTGCGTATCACTCGATTTCTAAATAAGTCCCCCATGGAAATGTTTGACTTTGTTTCTTCCATAAAAAAACCTCCTTATCCATTTATCTGGACAGGAGGTACTTTACAACAAAAGGGCACAGTACACCAAGTACGTTCAACTCCCTTTTGTCTATAAAAGCCCGCACTAACCCTATCCAGAAATATGTTCGTATGATGATCCGAATTTTTTTCTTTTAATAGGTTTAGTGAATCATTGGCTTTATGGTCACCCTTTCGAATATCGTAGTTTCCATACTACTTTATTCTACGCTAACAATCAAGAGCGAAGTTTGTCATAATATGTATATCAATGAAATTCACCTAAACCTACAGCTTAAAAATCTTTACGAATGCTTTCATGGACTCGGGACTGCATAACTGCGCAAAATGGTTTTTCAGCTCATGTTTTGCTTCGTCCATTTCTATTTTTCTTTGATCCACGTGGTTATTTTTTGACCAAAAGGCAAGTGTTTCGAAGGATGTACTGCTCCAGCCGTTTTTCTCGCCCGAAACGTTCGTTTTCTCCTTTGTCCCTGAAACAACAATATCCATAGACCCCTGTAATTCCAACAATGCGTTATCAAACGCCTTTTTCTTTTCTTTGTCTTTCATGCCTGCTTTGGCTCTTAATACTCTTGTGTCTATGCCTTCTTCCTCACTAATCAAAGTAAATAATTCTAAGGCTTCTCTAGAAACAAGACCGTCATTGTAACGTTTAGCCACTAAATACTGTGACCCCATTATCGCACTTACTAATGGGAGGAACTCACGGGAGATTAAAACTGATTTCTTCTTAACAAACTTTCCATAGGCTGCCACACCATCAACAGGGAACTGCGCCCTCCATAACCATGGGTCAAATTCTGAACCCGAATACCAATGTTCTTTGGATGTAATGCTATCAAGCGAAGGATAGTGAGGAATTAGTGGCGACAATGGAAGTAAACCAACTTCCTTAACGACCTTGACTGCTTCCTCATATGTACTAATTTTATAATCTATCAAACACACCAATCTCCCTCTAATCCGATTTTCTCTTTACTCCCCTATTAGTTTAGGTAAATCCTCCACATTCTAAACTCATAGGAACCATAAAAAAATGATATAATACTAACCATTAATTATATCGTGCAAATAGTATTATCGGAGGTTTGCTAGGAATGTCAACAACAAATAGGTTTTTAGGAGAAAAAGCACTGGTTATCGGCGGAAGCATTGCTGGGTTGTTGGCAGCGCGTATTTTGTCCGATTTCTTCAAAGAAGTGTTAATTATAGAAAAGGACCAAAAGCGCGAAAAACATTTAACCAGAACCGGAGTGCCACAAGGGTCACATGGCCATGCCCTTTTAAAAAGTGGTGAGGAGATTCTCACTGAACTTTTTCCAGGGATTATCGATGAACTGATCGCAGATGGCTCAGTAAAATCAGATTTCACCAGTGAGCTTGCTTGGAACCATCATGGGAGCTGGAAGGTGAAATATCATGCCGGGATATCAATTATCCAGCAAAGCAGACCCTTCCTTGAATGGCATATCCAGCGCAGGCTCGATATGATTCCAAATATAAGCTTTTTATATGGTGCCACAGCGAAAAGAATGCTGATAAATAGTGATTCGACCAGTATCATAGGAGTAGAAATTCAAAAGGATGGAGAAGCAGCCATTCCACTTAACGCTGATTTGGTTGTGGATGCTACTGGGGCTGGGTCAAATTCAACTAATTGGCTCAGACAATTAGGTTTCGATGCCCCCCAAAAAACCGAAGTAAAAGTAAACCTTTTCTATGCCAGTCGCATCTATAGCTCGCTTTCTTCCAAAAATAAAGACTGGGGTAATTTATTGGTTTACCCTAATCCGCCTAGACAGAATCGTGGAGGGAGTATTTCCCCAATTGAAAATCAGCGCTGGATGGTGACATTACTTGGTTATGGTGTGGATTCACCCCCAAGCACGGAAGAGGAATTTATAAACTATGCCAAAAGCCTTGAACAACCAGATGTATATGAAGCAATTAAAAATGGAACACCTGAGACGGATGTCAGTGTTTATCGGTTTCCAGCCTTACGCCGCTTTCATTATGAGAAGCTACAACGTTTCCCAAATGGACTAATTGTTATTGGGGATGCCTTTTGTCGTATTGATCCTGTTTTTGGACAGGGGATGAGCATCGCTGCACTTGAGGCGATTGCTCTGAAAAAGGAACTTCAAAAAGCGTTAAATAAAAATAAGCTTTCACAAATTTCGAAAAATACTCATCGAAGCTTCAGTAAAATCATAGATGTCCCATGGTTAATCGCTTTAACTGAAGACTTTCGCTTCACCCATACCGACGGTGCAAAACCGTTTGGCCTGCCATTACTGAAGTGGTATGTAAAACGAGTGATTTTAGCCTGTGAAAGCAATCAAAAGGTATACGGAAAGCTAATCAATGTTCTTCAACTAAAAGCCCATCCGATTAGCTTATTCTCATCTTCCACGTTAAAAGCAGTCCTATTCCAAGTTAAGCGGTAAACTTAAAAGGTGTCAGGCACCGTTCGTGGACATTTGTCTACGAGTGGTGCCTGACACCTTTTTAGAATGGCTTGAAAATCATCAGGGCGATGATGATAAGAAAGATCACATTTTCAAGGTTTTCAAATCGAAAAAGAACTTTTGATAAGCTCCAATATTCTTCGGGAATTTCTTCTCCTTTGTGCGACGCTAATAGGGCTTTAACTGGTTTTGACCTAGGTGATAAAACGAGTGGTCCAATTGCTAGTGCAGCCAAAAAGAGAAAGAGACTGGTTACAAACCATCCCATCCGAAACAGGCTCGGATTGATGATCCCCATGCTCAACCCTGTGATTAATAAAAGCGTGCCGCCGACCATTACAAATATATGTAACTTATGTCTAATCCTATAGGAATGTCTTAATTCGGTCATGTTCTTCCCAGATTTGACCACTGTCGTTAATATGAAACCTGGTCCCATCCCCAAGATGGCTGAAAAAATATGTATACATACAAGGATTTTATAGAAAGTAATCAATTGCTGCCAACCTCCATTCGCTCCCATCCCCATTTTATCATATTCTTATTTACTATATTAAAGTGAAATATAGTAGTTTTTGTGGCTACCATTGAATAAACATATTTTTAAAGTTAACCCTATTTACATACAATAAAGATACAAAGGAGCATAGCCGTGAAACCTTATGAAATATTTAATATGATTATTGATGAGGAAGCTTATGACCAGGAAGAAGTGACAGCTGATTTTACATACGAAGATCAAGATTATAGTATTACCTTTAAAAAAGGAGACCTTGAACTAGTAAATGCTTGGGTTTTTAAAAATGGCACATCCCTGCCTGCGAATTTATCAGAGAATATTATCGAACGAATAAGAGAGGATGTTAAAAACAGAATTTAGTTTTTATGATTAAAGGTATAGTAACCACAAAAGGTCATCAGAAGTCTACTCTGATGACCTTAGCTTATGCGACTAGTTAAGCGGATGATGGTGTCATCCAGTTTCTTGATTACTTTTTAATTGAGCGAAAATTTTTTGATAGGCTGAAGCCTCTTTTACCATCCCTTTAGATTGATACATTTTGCTGATTTTTCGTACGGGAGAAGGATTTTGCGGCTGCAGCTCCATTTCCCAGAAGAAGCAATCGATCGCTTGATCGAATTGTTTAAACTCCGCATAATAATCACCCAATTCCATCATCCGATCAGGATCCTCTATTAAATTTACCATTTCACTAATTTTTCTAATCACATCTAAATCCGGGATTACCTTTTGAATAGGGATAAGTTTTTCATGAACAGTTTTAAGATCATACTCCTTAAGAAGGATTTCAGCAAATTGAAACACCTTTTGTTCAAATTGCTTGGTCTTTTCAGCATGTGGCAGGTGCTGCAACATTTTAATAAATTCGTCTAAATGTCCTATGACAAAGCTCGGTTCAGAATTTTCCCATATTAAAAGGAGTATAGCATCGTAGGAGGCGGGCATTTCATCGATAAAATCTAATATGCATAAGGCAGCTTTCTCATAATTACCGTCTTTAAGCATTTTTTCGACTATAGATTTTGAATCAGGCAGCGCATGAAACGGATTGATGTTGAGTTGAGCTAATATCAGCATCCATTCTTCCATTGTCACAAAGCGTAACGCAATGCTCGTATACTTTTCAATGGATTTAGTTTCTTTGGATTTCCCTGCATTTTCTAACCATAGCAATAACTCAACTAAATCATCGTGTTTACTCACTATTTCCTCTAATAATATTCGTTCATCTGGATTGGTTCGATTCTTGAAGCAATGTAATTCAACATATAGAGGGTCCTTCAATTGGATTATAGGTAAACTCGAGGAATGGTAAAAATGGTTGTATGAACTAAATTCGAGAGAGGCCAAACGTTCTTGTGCAGATTTTAATGTCGGTGCAAAATCAGCTAACATTTGAATGATTTGAAAGGATTTCATAAATTTCCCGTTTCTTCTAAAGTGGAAGAAAACTTTGTCGATGATCTTGATCAGCTGTTCTTTTTGAAAAAACGAGTCAAGTGTTGTCAGAATGTAGACCATTTCCTGAAGTGAATAATGGATTTGTAATTGAGAAAAAAGGGTATTTTTATTCGGAATAGTGTTGTTTACGTGGGGAATTAATGCGCTTAAGAGCGGATGTGGGGATTCAATAATAATACCTTCATGAAATGCCTTATCTATAAATGTTCCTTTTTCAATCTGATCAAGCTTCTCCCCATATATAAGGGCATTTTTATAATAAATAAGATAATATCTTTCCTGGTCAGCTGTCATAACCTCGATTACTTTGCTGCGTGCAAATACAGCTGCCCTTATTATATTACCCTTTACATTATGTTTTTTATCTTTTATCGACATTTCAGTTGGCATAAATAGTTTTTTATCCATTCACCTTTGCCCCCTATCATAATATACACTTATTAAAGTAATTTACTTTTGTGACTTTATTATAACATGAGTATCCCCATAGCTGAAGCTAGGGGTTTTACGCTGCTATTTGATAATCGAAAAAAAGAGTTCCTTTACCAAGGTCCTCTCCTTCCGATTCGAGTCTTACCGACATTATTTTTTAAAAAGCAGATTTACTTCAACTTCTAATTCCTTTTGTAATGGGAAGGTTGACTTGTGACCGAGACTGTCAACAATATTTGTGTAGTACCACGCTTGCTGTTCTTTGCCGGCGTTAAATATGTTCCACACAACATCTCCCTGCTGCTCATAATCCTTTATGATGGAGCGAATGTTATGTAATTTATCGGCACAGGCAACCACACGAATTTCCTCTGATGCTGTCTTTAAAAACTCAATCGTATGTTCCTTTCGCTCCTTCCAGGGAAGCGATTTATCGGGTTCAGAACATCCTTCCACAATGCTAGCAATTCTTGGTCCAAATTCCCGTTCAATATCTTTCAAAGTAAGTTCTGTATCTTCAACTGTATCATGCAAAATTCCCGCTGCGATGATGTCATCATCGTACCCTGCTTTCATTAACATCATTCCGACTGTAACCGGGTGCGTGATATAAGGGATGTCGGTATTCTTTCTGCATTGGTTTCGATGACTTTTACTCGCTACCTGAAGCGCTTTTTCAACAATACTCATTTTCGGATCCCTCTTTTTCACGTTATATAATAGGGTCGAATCTCCCTTCACCGATTTCAAATGCAGAACCATATGTTCATCATTATAATGAATTCCGTTCACTTTTAGGGCATTTTCTTCAAATCCATACACTTTAAAACCTAATTGGGTATAAAGATTTTTCGCCTTTTCATTGCTTGCGATCACTGATAAATTAATTTTTTCAATCTCTTCCATCGTTTTAGCTTTATTGATCGCCTCTACCATTAATGCCTTACCTACGCCTTGTCCTTGTTTCTTGGGCGTGACATACATCGCAAAAATATTTGCTCGATGCCGTATTTTCTCGGCACTTTCTTGAAGTAAGGTGACTACTCCGATTAGTTCTTCATCATCAAATGCACCAAACGTAAAGTTTCCTTCAGTGGTAAAGTTACGGGCAACTTGCTCAATGGGATTTTCTCTTTTTATGGCATCCTCATAACTTGTTAAAAATGCCTCCGGATTTTGCTTAAGTGCTTCTAGTCTCAACTTCCAATACCTCTCTGCATCAGATGTATCTAATAATTTAATGTTCAAAATGATCCCCCTTTAATCCATTTTGTGTTTCTCTATTTACCTGAAAATTTCCCCACTACAAATTGCTTCTCTTATTAATTCTATGAATATAATTCCATTCCTGTTTATTGCTCAGAAAACGTAAAAAGCCGAGATATCATCTTCATCTTGGCTTTTAGGTCCTAAATTATTTTTCTTTGGCAATTTCTGTTCTATTAGGGGCAAGCGGCGGCTGCTCCAACCACTTATTTTGTTCCATTATGTTAAACCATTTTTTGGTTACGTACAAATTTTTTAGAATAATGGTTTCATACGCTGCAACAAGATCTGATCTCATGGCAGATGCTAAACCTGTCCCGTGATAGGCTTGCGCAACTTGTGCCAAGAAACCTATATGATACATCATTAACTTATCGGAAAAAGGAGACACTGTTGAAGTGGTCACTTCCGTTTCCATGGAACGAGGAACTGGTAATTGATCTGCCTGCAGGATTTTTGTAAAGGTTGCGATATGCTGCTCAGCCGTGTTTTGCGACTTTGTCATAAACTTCCTTACTTCTGTTGATTGAGCAACCTGACTAAATCCAACACAAAGGGCTTTACTCATAATGCTTTTCTTTAGGTTTAAAAAAATACTAATGATTTCGGTGGATGCTAAACTTCTCCCTTTTCCAAAAAATCCATCGATGAAATCTTTGCTGGAGATAAACTCAGGGTTCACGGCAGGATAAATATAAGGGTCTCGCTGGAAATGCCCTTTCTCGAGCAACAGCTCAACGGTTTGGTGGTACATCCTATTCCCATCATTTAAACTTGAATCGAAAAAATGGCGTAAATCTGCTCTGACAGAAACACTTAAGGATGTGGAATGACCTATAAGCCCATGCAGGGTCATGATATGTAAGTAATTTAAGCAAAATATATCAGTAAATAATCTCTTTGCACCTTTATTGATATCATATTCAGTAAATCCAATCGGAACCGGAAAGCCCTCACTCTCAAAAAAAGCAGCGGCTTGTTTCTTTTGTCCACCGAAGGTCTGAATGGCATCCTCAAAAAGGGCCTTTATTGATTGATCTTCAATAATGGAGACCATATATCTATTTACCACGTCAGTCATCGTTCCATTTATATAATGTCCCCAAAGTGAACCTATTTCGGAAGCTGTGAGTCTTAAATTTCCCTTATCCATATTTTCGCCACCTCAATTGTATTATTTACCAAATGAGCGAGGGTTATGAATTATTTTGTGTTTAAGGTTAACAAATTCAATGATTTACAAAAACCTACATAAGTTATTACTCGAAATGAAATGATATAAGCAAAAACAAAGAGGGTAATTACGTGAAAAAGATCCTGATTAGTTTATATATAAGCTTACTTTTCATCTCGGTAAGTGTACATCCTCTGACCTCAATTCATAAAGTAAGTGCACAACACAAACCGATTCCCTCCTATGCCAAGTGGGGTACATTAGCACTAAAAAAAACTCATGAAAAATATCCGCATGCAAAAATAATTGATTATCTCCACATTGGAAGAACGAGTGGACCACAAACCTCCACCGAAAGGTTCAAGCTTTGGTTAAAAGAAAACAATAGGGAATTCGGCGTTTTCATCAATATCGAATTTAATAAGGAGACCGAAAAGGTCCTTAAAATAACTTTTGAGGAGACAACAAGGTAATTCCTTTTGAAGGTGTACCTAAAACGGCTAGTAAGAGAAGATTCTACAGGAATTTGGACGGTTGTCGGCTATGACCGGTTTGATAATCAATAATATTCATGATCAAAAAACCACTAAGAATTTTCTCTTTAGTGGTTTTTTACATGTTGGTAGGAATTGCATAATTTCCATTCTTAGGAACAAACTAAATTAATCCAGCTATTATCGGAGTGAATGTTATGCATAATTCATATTGGTATTATGCTTTACTGGTTCTCAGCACTAGTTTATTTTGTTTTATACTATTCAAAAAAAGAAATACGCAAACTCTATTCCTATTATTAACCATGATTGGTATGGGATTTATTATTGAGACCATCATCTTTAATTTCTTAGCATGCTATGAATACGACCCTAATTTTATCCAGCATAATACTTTCTATGACAACAATTTGGGGGCATTTGTCTCAAATGCCTTTTCTTTACCCATCGTTGCCACCTTAATAGCAACGTTTCATTTAGGTTGGATTTGGATGGTTTTATTTTCTGGATTATTTGTCGAGATTGAATGGTTATTTTTAAAGCTCCATATCTATTCCCATAATTGGTGGAGGTTAGCGTATACGGGACTGGGGCTCCCTTTTTATTTTGCTACAGCTAAGATTTATTATAAATGGATTTTACGACCCTCCAAAGGGCTCAAGCATAATTGGATGCTTTATTTAATTATTGGCTCTATATCTTGCAGTGCCCATATACTTCCTATCATCTTTTTCTCGAATCGAATATACACTCCTGGGTGGTTTGAAGATTCTGGGAGGGACTCGATTGCCTTAGCGGCCATTTTCTATTTATGTGCTAGTCTGTTTTATTGTCTAATGTGTGACCTTCAATGGAAAATAAAGTGGGGCAAATATATCTTAGCAGGATTACTTATGTATGCGGTGGACCAAGTTCTGGTCCGCTTTGGAATCCTCCATAGTTTGGTATGGTGGGACCAGCCGTACTATGTGGGTCTATCTTTATTACTTACCCTTATTACGGGGATTGTTAATAAAAGATTGTTTAGGGTCCCCTATAAAGAGCAAGCATAAAAAAGCTGTAAATTTATATATTACAGCTTTTTTGAAAAGGAAGGACAATTAGCAATTATTCATTTGGTCCAAACACCCTATTTCTGATATCCGGTGTTTCCCTCATTTCTATTCGTTTCTCTAGCGTGGTTCTCATCCCTGGTGCAAGCAATTCACATTGGGAAAGTTCACGCATTTCCTCCATGTTTTGTTTCTTAGCATGGATAATTTGATTGCACTTTTGAATGGTCCATTGTGGATATGGTCGGTCAACCAAAGTAAACGTCTGCCCCTCTTCAACAAAACCCTCTGTTAACACTCGAAAGTACCAGCCGGTCCTGCCAGTATTTTGTAATAACAGCGCCAAGTTTTTAATTTTAAATCGGCGGGCTGGTTTCCAGCATGGCTGCCTTGGCTGCGATACCTGTACGACCGCCCCGCCAATCTGGAAAGTATCACCAATAGAAATCTCCTCCTCGTTTATTTGTTCCATGACGAGATTCTCCCCCATTGCACCGGATGTGATCTCAGATATCCCTAGTTCCTTTTGCCAATGGGTGTAATTTTCAAATCCATAAGCAAATACAGCTTTTTCAGACCCGCCATGATGTTCCAAATCCCATTGTCCATCACCAGCTAAACCCATTTTCCCGACCCAGACAGGTCCTTCTACCGACTCTTTAAAAATGGCGCTTGTCCATTCTCGATCCATTGGATTTTTTGCCTGTTTATTTCCGACTGTTTTCGGTAAACCAACAAAAACTTGTTTTAGAAAAATACTCATCTTATTTTCCTCCTAAAAAAACTGCCAATATTTTCAACATATGTATTTATCATGCATCTGAAATATTGCCCCTTCTTCATGTTTCCTATATTTAATGGGCCTTTTTTAGATTATTTTTATTAAATTCGCTAAGAATAATGAATACACCTTCCTGAGTTTTCATGACTTTATTAAAAAAAGCGCTTGCATTTTTTAATATGTATTCTATAATACTTGTATACAAGTATACTCGTATAACAAGAAGGTGAACCAATGACAGAATCAAAGGAATTCTTATATCCCGAAAAATGGCTTTTAAAAGCTTCTGCTGGTGAACGTGTTACCTGTGAGCTTAGAATGCAAATAATTTCCGGCCTTATTGAAAGCGGTACCACCCTATCAGAAAATAAATTAGCTGCCGACTTTGATGTGAGCCGTTCCCCTATTCGGGAAGCATTAAAAACTCTTGCGTCAGAAAATTTGATCCGTTTAGAAAGAATGGGTGCCATTGTAATTGGTTTCACAATTAAAGAAATAGTAGAAATTTATGAAGTCCGATTAATGATAGAAACATTTGTATATGAACGGCTTGTAAAATTAGACACTAAAGAGTTAGTTAAGGAACTGAGTAAAATACTTGAGATGATGAAAATTGCCATCAAATATCATGATGCCGATGAGTTTTCATATCAAGATGTCTTATTCCATGAAACAATTATTCGATCGATTAATCATTCTTACATCATGATGATCTGGAATAATGCAAAACCTGTAATGGAAGCTTTCATCCTATTGGCGATGCGGGCCCGCTTCGAGGAAAAATACGATGACTTTCCACGTATTGTGGACAATCATCAACTTTATATTGATGCGATCGATGCGAAAAATAGAGACCTGATGATTCTCTCTTTGCATCAAAACTTTGATGATGTTGCAGGAAAAGTAGAGGACCTTTGGAGGTCTCAACTAATGCTTTACAAAGGAGTTGTGCAGGAATAATGACAAGCTATATGTTAGGGTTAGACATCGGTACAACAAGCACAAAAGCTGTTTTATTTACTGAAAAAGGCGAAGTCATCCAACAAGAAAATATCGGTTACCCACTCTATACTCCTGATATTTCGACAGCCGAACAAGACCCAGAAGAGATCTTTACGGCTGTGGTACAAGCCATTTCGAGGATCATGAAACAGCATCCTCAAAAAGAGATTTCATTCATCTCATTTAGCAGTGCGATGCATAGCCTCATTGCCATGGATGAAAATGATCAACCGCTGACACCTTGTATTACTTGGGCAGATAACCGCAGTGAAGCCTGGGCACATAAAATAAAAAATGAATTAAATGGGAATGAAGTCTACAGACGAACAGGAACGCCTATTCACCCGATGTCACCATTAAGCAAAATTACTTGGATTGTGAATGAACGCCCAGAGATAGCCGAAAAAGCAAAAAAATATATCGGAATAAAGGAATATATATTTAAAAAGTTCTTTGACCAGTATGTTGTCGATTATTCTCTTGCATCTGCCATGTGCATGATGAATCTCAAAGAATTGGATTGGGATAAGGAAGCAATAGAAATCGCTGGTATATCACGTGAGCAATTATCTAAGCTCGTGCCAACCACCGAGATTTTTACAAACTGTAATCCAGAATTAGCAAAACAAATGGGCATTGATCCTCTAACTCCCTTTGTAATCGGTGCAAGTGATGGCGTCCTTTCGAATCTTGGTGTAAATGCGATTCGAAAAGGTGAGATTGCCGTAACCATTGGGACAAGCGGGGCAATTCGTACCATCATTGACCAGCCGCAAACCGATGAAAAAGGACGAATCTTTTGCTACGCATTAACGGAAAAACATTGGGTTATCGGCGGGCCAGTAAACAATGGCGGGATGGTCTTTCGCTGGATTAAGGATGAGTTTGCAGCTTCAGAGGTAGAAACCGCGAAAAGACTAGGAATTGATCCATATGAAGTATTAACCAAAATTGCCGAAGGTGTAAAACCGGGGTCCGATGGATTGTTATTCCATCCATATCTTGCTGGTGAACGTGCTCCCTTATGGAATCCAGACGTGCGTGGATCCTTTTTCGGATTAACGATGGCACATAAGAAGGAACATATGATTCGATCTGCGCTCGAAGGTGTTATTTACAATTTATACACCGTATTTTTAGCATTAGTTGAATGTATGGAGGGACCAGTGACTCGAATCCAAGCAACTGGTGGCTTCGCAAGGTCAGAAGTTTGGCGTCAAATGATGTCTGATATTTTTGACCTGGATGTAGTCGTTCCAGAAAGCTACGAAAGTTCTTGTCTCGGTGCTTGTATCTTAGGCCTATATGCTACTGGGAAAATCGAATCCTTTGAAGTCGTTTCTGAAATGATTGGCAGTACCTACAAACATACACCTAAAGAAGAGGCTGCAAGAGAGTATAGACAATTATTGCCGATCTTTATTAATTTATCGAGAGTATTAGAAGAAGATTATACACGAATTGCCAACTATCAACGAAGTATAATTAGAAAAACATAAGTCTCAGTTTAGCGGCTGCCACTAGCCGCTTGGCTGTTTACTTGTATATTGTTTTAAAATCATCATTAATTTTTGGGAGGAATTATTATGCCATTGGTCATTGTAGCAATTGGAATTATCGCATTACTTATTTTAATCATGGGCTTAAAATTAAACACTTTTATCTCACTCATCATTGTCTCGTTCGGAGTAGCTTTAGCACTTGGAATGAAACTAGATGATGTTGTCACAACCATTGAAGCTGGATTAGGCGGAACACTTGGTCATTTAGCATTAATCTTCGGACTCGGAGCGATGCTAGGCAGGTTAATTGCAGATTCTGGGGGCGCACAACGAATTGCCATGACCCTCGTCAACAAATTTGGAGAAAAAAATATTCAGTGGGCTGTAGTTGTATCCTCATTCATCATTGGTATTGCTTTATTCTTTGAAGTAGGACTCGTGTTATTAATTCCAATCGTATTTGCCATTTCAAGACAATTAAAAGTTTCTATTTTATATCTTGGGATTCCGATGGCAACCGCATTATCCGTAACACACGGCTTCTTGCCACCACATCCAGGACCAACGGTCATCGCAGGGGAATATGGTGCCAATCTTGGTGAGGTATTACTTTATGGAATTATTATTTCTATTCCAACTGCCATTATCGCTGGACCTATATTTACAAAGCTTGCTAAAAAATTGGTACCTGCTTCATTTACAAAAACTGGTAACATTGCCTCTCTAGGCGAACAAAAAACATTTAAACTTGAAGACACACCTAGTTTTGGAATCAGCGTATTTACTGCCATGCTTCCTGTTATTTTAATGTCAATCGCTACAATTATTACTTTGCTTCAAAAAACAATGGGCTTTGAAGATAATACTGTACTCGCAATTATCCGTTTTATTGGCGGTGCCTCTACTGCTATGTTGATCTCTTTATTAGTTGCCATCTATACCATGGGATTGGCAAGAAAAATTCCGATCAAAGAAGTAATGGATTCTTGTTCAACAGCGATTTTACACATTGGTATGATGCTCTTAATCATTGGAGGCGGCGGTGCCTTCAAACAAGTTTTAATTAATGGCGGTGTAGGTGACTATGTAGCCGAGTTATTCAAAGGAACTTCATTATCACCGATTTTACTTGCATGGATTATCGCAGCCATTTTACGGATTGCCTTAGGATCTGCAACGGTTGCCGCATTAACCACTGCTGGTTTAGTTATCCCAATGTTGGGTCAATCAGACGTTAACCTTGCACTAGTTGTTCTTGCAACAGGAGCAGGCAGCTTAATTGCATCACACGTTAATGATGCAGGTTTCTGGATGTTCAAAGAGTATTTTGGTTTAAGCATGAAAGAAACATTCGCAACATGGACATTACTCGAGACAATTATTTCCGTATGTGGATTAGCATTTATTCTATTACTAAGTTTATTCGTTTAATAATCGTGACCAGCAGCAGGAATTTTATTCATCTGCTGCTGCTTAGTTATCTAAAGGGCAGGATCCCCCCTCTTATACTTAGAATTCACTAAGTATTAAAGCGGCGGATTTACTGCCTTTTATTTTTATAAAAAGGAGAAGGAAGTTAATGAACAATACAATTGGAGTTATTGGTTTAGGTGTAATGGGCAGCAACATCGCCTTAAATATGGCGAACAAAGGTGAAAAAGTAGCTGTCTATAATTATACGAGAGATTTAACAGATAAACTTTTACATAGAATTGAAAATCAATCGATCGACCCGTACTATGACGTGCAAAGTTTTGTTCAGTCCTTAGAAACCCCAAGAAAGATCTTTCTTATGGTCACAGCTGGTGCAGCGATAGATTCTGTGATTTCTTCGTTAGTTCCTTTTCTTGAGCAAGGTGATATGATCATGGACGGCGGCAACTCCCATTACGAAGATACTGCCCAAAGATATGATGATTTAAAAATTAAAGGAATCGATTATTTAGGAATTGGTATTTCCGGAGGTGAAGTAGGCGCATTAAATGGTCCGTCCATCATGCCTGGCGGGGATAAAGAAGCTTATGAAAAAGTTGCGCCAATTCTTACAAAAATAGCAGCGCAAGTCGATGGGACCCCATGTTGCACATATATTGGTCCAAAAGGCGCTGGACATTATGTGAAAATGGTTCATAACGGAATTGAGTATGCAGATATGCAATTGATTGCTGAAGCATATACCTTTTTAAGGGATAGGTTACAATTATCTGTGAATGAAATTGCTTATATCTTTGGAAAATGGAATCAGGGTGAACTGAAAAGTTACCTAATCGAAATCACGGCAGAAATTTTAAAGAAAAAAGATGAAAAAACCGGCTTACCACTGATCGATGTCATCCTTGATAAAGTAGGGCAAAAAGGCACAGGTAAATGGACAAGCATGCAAGCGATAGATAACGGTATCCCTCTATCAATCATTACCGAGTCATTGTTCGCCCGGTATGTATCTTCATTAAAAGAGGAACGAGTCATCGCAGAAGATATATTAGCAGGCCCCGGAATGGACCATCAGGTTTTAGATAAGGATTTATGGATTGAGTACGTTAGACAAGCATTATATATGGGGAAAGTTTGCGCCTATGCCCAAGGTTTTACACAATATAAAATGGCTTCTGATCTCTATGACTGGAATTTACCATTAGAAGAGATTGCACTTATATTCCGGGGCGGCTGTATTATTCGGGCCGAGTTTTTAAACGTAATCAGTGAAGCCTATCAGAATCAGGTAAATCTGAAGAATTTATTAATCGCACCATTTTTCGCTGAAAAAACAAAAGAGTATCAATCAGGACTGAGGAAAATGGTATGCGAGGGTATTAATTTCGGTATATCCTTTCCATGTTTAAGTACTTCCCTTTCTTATTTCGATAGTTACCGAAACGGCCGTTCAAATGCCAGCCTCCTGCAGGCACAACGGGATTATTTCGGTGCCCATACGTATGAGCGAACTGATATGGAAGGAGTCTTTCATACGGACTGGAACTAATAGTTTGGAGTGATGAAACCTCCTCTCTAATCCATAAGGCCTATACTCGTAAATAAGTATAGGCCTTTGGTTTTCTTTTTTAAATGGAATAATCCGCAGGAATAAAGACCTTTAGTTGTTTTGGTTTTACAAACACTTCTTCCCCTGACTTTAGATTGAGGCTTCGAAATTGCTCCTTTTTTAATTCCACTTCCAGGTACTCGCCATTATCTTTTCGAATCAGTTCAAGTTGGACGGTGGCGCCGACTAAATGAATATAATTAATTTTTGCAGCAACTGAATCCAGGCTAGCCTCTCTTTCGATACTTATATCATGCGGTCGAACGTAACCGACTGCCTCGGTATTCTCTGTTGCGGAGAATTCGGGTGCATCGACTTCAAAATTACCGTGTCGTAATTTCCCTTTATGGAGGCGCCCTTTAAATAAGTTAACATTTCCTAAAAAGTGATAAACAGAAGGACTGTTTGGATTTTCATATACTTCCTCTGGCGTACCGATTTGCTCAATCTTTCCTTCATTCATCACGACAACTCGGTCGGCAACATCCAGCGCTTCCTCTTGGTCGTGCGTCACAAAAATGCTCGTAATCTGGTAATCATCATGGAGCTTTCTTAACCATCTGCGAAGATCTTTCCGGACCTTGGCATCTAACGCACCAAATGGTTCATCTAACAAGAGAACCTTAGGCTCAACCGCTAATGCTCTTGCTAATGCCACCCGCTGTCGCTGTCCGCCTGACAAATGGGAAGGATACCGTTCAGCAAAGGCTTCTAATTTTACTAGCTTTAGTAATTCCATGACCTTATCTTTTATTTCGGTTTTGGAAGGACGCGTTTTCCTTGGCCGGACTTTTAATCCATAGGCCACATTTTCAAAAACAGTCATATGACGAAACAAGGCATAATGCTGGAAGACAAATCCTACTTTCCGTTCCTTTGTACTGATATGTGTCATGTCTTCTTCCCCAAACAAAATGGCTCCCTGATTCTCCGCTTCTAAGCCTGCGATGATTCTTAGCAGCGAAGTTTTCCCAGAACCAGACGGACCAAGCAGGGCAACGAGCTCCCCTGTTTGAATATCAAGGTTAATTTGATCAAGGGCTTGAAAGTTTCCAAATGATTTTGAGATATTTTGAATTTGAATGCTCATCTTAGTGAACTCCTTCTTCAGGTTCAAATGATTTTTTTGCTTTCCATTCAATAACATTTTTTACAACCAAGGTGATGATGGCGAAAAATGACATTAAGGAAGCAACCGCAAATGCGGCGGAAAATTGATATTCATTGTATAAAATTTCGATATGGAGTGGCATCGTATTAGTCATTCCGCGGATATGTCCTGAAACGACCGAAACAGCTCCAAACTCCCCAATGGCTCGAGCACTACAGAGAATAATCCCATATAATAAGCCCCATTTAATATTCGGCAGAGTTACTAAAAGGAATGTCTTCCAACCGCTCGCCCCCAGAGTCAAGGATGCCTCCTCATCGGCCGTCCCCTGAGTTTGCATTAATGGAATGAGTTCCCGGGCGACAAAGGGCAGTGTCACTAAAAGTGTGGCCAGGGCGATTCCAGGCACCGCGAAAATAATTTTGATATTATGGTCGATTAACCATTGTCCAAATAAGCCATGCGCACTAAATAATAAAACAAATACCAATCCGGCGATGACTGGGGAGATGGCAAATGGCAGATCAATAATCGTAATCAGTAGACTTTTTCCCTTAAAATTGAACTTGGTTACGGCCCAGGCGGCAGCCACACCAAAGATGGCATTAAGTGGCACGGTAATCAAGGTAATGACCAAAGTTAACTTGATTGCAGATAATGCATCTGGATTGCTAACGGCCTCTAGGAAAACGGCTATACCCTTATCAAAGGCTTTTATAAAAATAGCAACCAATGGTAACACCAAAAACAAACCTAAAAATGCTAATGCGAGTGTGATTAGTAACCAGCGGACCAGTCGCGGTTCTGAATTGCGGGTTGTAGTTTGAAGCGAATTACTAGAATATTGGATTGGAACATTTCCTGCCATGGGTACCTCCTTCTGGACTTAAATTTATATCCTCTTTTTTAGACGAGCCAGTATTGGTTCTTAGCAAAAATATTGTTGCTAATTTTGATTTCGCTTATATATGGCTTAGTTTCGCTGATAAAATATCATTTTCGCTGATATATGGCTTAGTTTCGCTGATAAAAGGTAATATTCCGCTGATAAATTTTATAAGCTACCTGACAAGGTGTAATTTTACACTAAATTAGACTTTGAACGTAGTTAAAAACTAACAATTTTACGCAAACAGCGGATCATTCACTTGGATACAAAAGTTTATTTGCGGAAATACCTAGTTTATTTGCGGAAATACCTAGTTTATTTGCGCATCTAGCCGGTTTATTTGCGGATTGAACCATTTTATTTGCGTATCGCAAAATCACCCTCTAAAACTATTAAAAGCTATATAAATTTCCGATTTGTCCACCACTGCAATACGTTAATAATAAGTAGAATCGTGAAGGAAAAAATCAACATAACGGCTGCTATCGCTGTAGCACCAGCGTAATCATATTGTTCTAATTTCGTCATGATTAGCAGCGGAGTAATTTCTGTCTTCATCGGCATATTCCCTGCAATAAAGACGACCGTGCCATATTCCCCAAGCGCCCGGGCAAAGGCAAGCGCGAATCCCGTTAGAGCAGCTGGCAGGATTTCCGGAAAAATTACTTTTACAAACGTTTGCGAACGGTTTGCACCTAAACTAGCTGATGCTTCTTCGATTTCTTTTTCCAAGCTTTGCAGGACGGGCTGAACGGTGCGCACCACAAAGGGCAGCCCGATAAATGTTAATGCTAATGTAATCCCGAGCGGAGTAAACGCGACTTTAAAACTTAAAAACTGCCCAACCCAGCCATTTTCCGTATACAAAGTCGTTAAGGCAATCCCGGCAATCGCTGTTGGTAAGGCAAAAGGCAAATCAACTAGCCCATCAATGATTCTTCTACCAAAAAACTGATAACGTACCAGCACCCATGCGATTAGTACGCCAAAAATAACATTAATAAAAGCGGCGAAAAAAGCGGCACCGAAACTCAGTTTATAGGAGGCAACTACTCTCGGGTCAGAAATTGTCCCCCAAATTTTCGACCATTCGGCCGTCATCGAATGAATAAATATCATGGATAATGGCAGAATGACAAGGATGCTTATATAAAACATCGTAAATCCGAGCGAAAGGCCGAATCCTGGCAGCACACTATTTCTTTTCATTTTTAAACTTGCTAAACGAGCCATGAGGTTGACCCCTTCCGGATAAGATACATGTAGGGCATCCCAAATCGTAACGATTTAGGACACCCATCTAACTGAACTACTTACTATGGCTGGTAAATCTGATCAAACGTCCCGCCATCATTGAAGTGCGTCTCCTGTGCTTTTTTCCATCCTCCAAAATCTTTGTCAATCGTCACTAAATTAATTTTTGGAAAGACATCTGAATACTTGTCAAGAATCGCTTGATTACGGGGGCGGTAATAATTCTTTGCGATAATTTCCTGTCCAACATCACTGTATAAATAATTCAAATAGGCCTCCGCTACCTCTTTCGTTCCCTTTTTCTCGACGTTTTTATCGACGACGGCAACCGGTGGTTCAGCAAGAATACTAATGGATGGGACAACAATCTCAAACTTGTCTTTTCCTAATACATTAAGTGTTAAGAAAGCCTCGTTCTCCCAGGCAATCAAGACATCACCAATGCCTCGTTCAACGAATGTAGTAGTTGCTCCGCGGGCACCAGAATCTAATACTTCAACATTTTTATACAGTTGGCTCATAAACTTCTTAATTTTCGTTTCATCCCCATTAAATTTATCATTTGCGTACGCCCAAGCTGCTAAGTAATTCCAACGGGCACCACCGGATGTCTTTGGATTTGGAGTTATGACCGAAGTTCCCTTTTTCGTTAAATCATCCCAATCTTTAATCCCTTTTGGATTACCCTTTTTAACTAGAAACACAATCGTTGACGTATACGGAGTCGAGTTATCCTTCAGGTTCTTTTGCCAATCCTTCGAAAGTAAGCCGCCTAAGTTTGCAATCTCATCGATATCATAGGCCAATGCCAGCGTAACAACGTCTGCCTCAAGACCATCGATGACAGCACGTCCTTGCTTCCCTGAACCACCATGTGACTGTTGAATAGTTACCTTCTGACCCTTTTCCTTTTCCCAATACTTCGCGAATTCTCCGTTAAACTCTTCATAAAGTTCTCGGGTTGGGTCATATGAAACATTTAATAATTGGACAGGTTCTTCTGGTTTTGCGGCCTCTTGTTTGGTCCCCCCATCTTTTTTCTCAGTGCTTTGATTACTAGACTGGCTGCTGCACCCTGTCAGAATAAGGGCGATAAGAATAAGCACGGTTGTGAATTTGTAAGCTAGTTTCATTTGTGATTTCCTCCTTTTTTTAAACAAAAAAGGCTACCTATTTTTTAGGACTATCGCTTAAAGGTCGGTTGTCTGCTTTTCGGAGTTAAGATAAGTCCGGTGAGCAACAATCATCTTTCGCATAGTCTAGAAAATAAGTAGCCTTCAGTAGACTGATCGGCTAAATTTTTTAAAATTAAATCCAATAAAAAGTGTGGTCACTTTTTGCAAATCATCTTTGTTATTTAGATGTTTTCTTATTTTGTGCAAATCGTGTTTTCTCTGTCTTATCAATTTGAGTGATTGTACCGTCATGAACGGTTATGACCACTGAACCATACTCCATACCCTTTAGTGTCGATAGAATATAGTTTGCTTTTGCTTGGTCCACAATTGCCATATTTTCATCCTCCCTTAAACTCCTAATATCACATAAGAATACTTGGTTTTATAATCTAAAAAAAGAACCTTTGATTCTATTCATCTACATAAACTTGAAAAAATACAAAATGACTGACAACAATGTGGACTCCACTTACTAATCGGATAGATCATGATTAGTCCCCCTTCGAATAAAAAAAGACTTATACCCCTTAATAAGAGTATAAGCCTTTGGTTTTCCAATCAGCTTAATATTAATTTAATCGTTCTCTGAATCTATTTGAATTATTTACATTTTATTCTGACTTTTCCTACCCGTCAAGTAGGTTTTATAAAATAATTTCTAGTAACAGCTTTCCAAAACAATAAAGTACTATTTAAAAGTAAGTCGATACGCTTTCACCATGATGCCGTCATCCGCAGGTTCAAAATCGAATTGCGGTAACCTTTCAAAACCAAGGCGCCCGTATAGTCCCATTGCACTTTTCATAAAATCTGCGGTATGCAGGCCGATTGAATGAAAGCCTTGCACTTTCGCTCGTCGAATACATTCTGAAATCAGTGCCTTTGCCACCCCATTGCCTCGAGCTTGCGGTGTCACTGCGAGCATTCGTATTTCAGGATATTCCAACTCATCTACCAATCCTTCGTAGGTATCGGTTTTTGCAGGAAACAAGGCAACACTGCCTACTATTTCCCCATCAATTTCAGCAACAATTCGTTCCACATCCTCCTGCGCATCAGCATCCGACGAGATTGCATGTTTAAGAGCCTTCCAATGATCTTCAGGAATGTTTTGGGCATGTTCTTCATATGAGTTTACTCTTTGTTCTCGAATGAATGATAATTCATCCGCTGCAGCATTACGAATAATCATTTTACCACCTGCTTCTAGTCAGTTTTTCTCAGTGTATTAAAAACTTTTCAACCTTATTACTTAAAACTTGTCGACCATGTTGAGAAGTAAGCCCAGAAAGGTCGGGGCCCTTCGGCAAGATATTATATCCCTTCTGATCATCACTAGCGATATGGTTCGACAGATGATAATGCCGTTTAATTGCATCGAATTCTGTCGTATCTCCAAAACCGGGGGTTTGAAATAAATCTCGTAAATAGCCCCATATTTGGAAAATCAATTTTCTCGTTTATATACAAATTATAATATGAGTATTTCTATCGGTTTTATCCATTTTAGTATGTAAAACTTTTATAAGTCAATAATATTACCTGACTTTATTTAAGATTCAGAATCATTAACCCAATGAAAAGGACATCTCCCATTTCAGAAGATGTCCCGTTTTCCCTATTTTAAGCTGCCTTACGTTTTTGATAATTTTTAAGCTCATGGCCTTCCCATTTTGTAATAACAATTGCAGCCAAAGAGTTTCCGACAATGTTTACACAAGTACGAGCCATATCAAGAATACGGTCAATTCCGGCAATAAACGCTAGTCCTTCTACAGGAATACCTACGCTGCCCAAAGTGGCTAGTAGAACCACAAACGATACACCTGGTACCCCAGCAATTCCTTTAGATGTTAACATCAATACAAGAACTAATGTAATTTGATGTCCAATACTCATATGAATTCCATACATTTGCGCAATAAACAGTGCGGCAATCGCTTGGTAAAGCGTGGAGCCATCTAGATTAAAGGAATATCCTGTTGGAATTACGAAAGATGTAATCGATTTAGGACAACCCAATTTCTCCATTTTTTCCATAATTTTTGGAAGAACGGTTTCTGAACTTGCTGTCGTGTAACCTAAAATTAATTCGTCTTTTAAATATTTAATGAGGTGGATAATATTGAATCCGGCAATTTTTGCTACTAATCCAAGGACGACAAGGATGAAGAAAAACATGGATCCGTATACAACCAGGACTAGTTTTCCCAGTGGTATTAATGAGGTAATTCCAAATTTCGAAACAGTAACACCAATTAATGCAAACACACCGAATGGCGCGAGCTTCATGATTTGGTTTGTGACATAGAACATCGCATCGGCCGTTCCTCGGAAGAAATTAATAATTGGGATCCCTTTCTCTCCAATCGCTGCCACTCCAAGTCCAAACATAACAGAGAAGAAAATAATCGGTAACATTTCTCCGTTAGCTAATGATTGAATGATGTTCGTCGGAACAATATTTACAACGGTGTCAATCATAGAATGGGACTCTGTTTTCTCCGCTGTGCTTACATAACTGTTAATATCCGTTTTGGTAAGTTTCGATTTATCAACGCCGTCTCCTGGCTGAAACACGTTCGCAGCAAGAAGTCCAACAATGATCGCAATCGTGGTAATGATTTCAAAATAAAGCAGGGTTTTCCCGCCCAGTTTTCCTAAAGACTTCATATCACCAACACCAGCAACACCAACAATAAGGCTGGAGATCACAATTGGGACAACAATCATCTTAATTAAGCGAATAAATATATCTCCAATTGGCTGAAGGTAGCTTGCCACATGTGGATTACCGTAAAAAACCGCACCGACAATAATACCGAGTGTCAGACCAATGAAAATCTGCCATGCTAAACTAATCTTCTTCATTTGCATTTCCCCTTTTTTATAATATTAAAAAATTGATTACATAGAGGTTTCAACTAAGAAGTACAATCTTTCAAATTTTTTTAATAAATGATAATTTCTCTCAACTAAACAAAAACAATCTTTCTTTATTTATTTTAATAATAATTCTTCTATTAAACAACATATATTTAAGTGGAAATTACTCTCATTTATGATATTGATATAGTAAAAACCATAAATACCAAGGCTTCGCGCCTATTATTTGATTAGTTATTACATTCAGAAAATCCGCCACCAAGTTGACCTATTTACCATTTTTACATTCGAATCAGTTAAAAAGTTGGTAACAAAGCTTACAGAAAAGGTCATTAGAAGTTATTCTAAAAATAAAAAAGAGAGCGGTATGCTCCCCTCTCCTGTGGCATTTTATTAGAAAATTTCCCATTAAAAGATATTGATTCCAGTCAAAAAAAATAGAGCAGGAATTTCGAATCCCTACTCCATCTTATTGACTATCTCAAAAACTCGAGTACCTTTTTAACTGCCGCCTCTCCCTGGTCGATACAGTCTGGAATACCAACACCTTCATAGGAACCTCCAGCTAGAAATACGCCGGGTAATTCCTTAGTCAGTGATTCCTTCACACTCTTCATCCGTTCAATATGACCAACATTGTATTGCGGCATCGCCTTTTTCCATCTTGTGATGATATGGAACAATGGTTTATCGGTTATGTTCATGGTTTTATTTAAATCCCGTAATGCAATATTTATAATCTCTTCATCTGATAAATCAACGACCGCTTGATCATTTGATTTTCCAACATAACAGCGTAATAAGGCCATATCCTTTGGTGTCGTACCAGGCCACTTTTTATGCGTCCATGTGCAGGCAGTTATTCTAAAGTCACTGTTTCTTGAAACTAAAAAGCCTGTCCCCTCGATGTCCTGTTTAATTGCCGACTTTGGAAATGCCATGGCAACGTTGGCCACAGAATAGGATGGCATATCATCAAACGTGTGCATGAACGGATAATCAGAAAGCATTTTTTGTGCATGGAAATGTTCTGTCGCAATGACTACGCTGTCCGCCTGTTCAACCGTTCCATTGTCAAAGGTAATCGTATAGTGGTTCTGATCTCTGACAATTTTTTCAACAGGGACTCCTTTGCTAACAGTTCCCTCATCCATCCGCTTGACGACTTCGTCAATTAACGATTCCAAACCGGTTGATAAGGAGATAAACATTCCTTTTTTTGAAGGTTCTTTTTTCGTTGATTTAGGTGGGGCTGGCATCGTTTTTTTCAAGCCACGCACAAGGCTTCGATGTTTTTGCTCCATATGATAGAACAGCGGAAACAATGACATTAAGCTTAAGCGGTCGATATCGCCTGCGTAAATTCCTGACAGTAGTGGGTCGATTAAGTTATCCACTATTTCATCCCCAAGCCTTCTTCTGAAAAACTCACCGAGGGATTGATCTGCCTTTTCCTTTCCTTTTGGTAAAATAAAATCACCTGCTGCCCGTAGTTTTCCTAGTGGGGAAAAGAGTCCTGAGAGCGCAAATGGTGTAACCTGGGTTGGGATCCCCATGAATGCTCCCTCAGGCATCGAATGGATCCTTCCTCTAGCGTATATATAAGATTTCCCGGCTGTATTCGCGACCACTTTGTCTTCTAAGCCGACTTCTTTAATTAATTTAAGCGCACTGGCTTTTCGAGCCAGAATGGAATCGGGACCTTTTTCAATCATAAAGCCATCCCTCTTCACCGTGTGAATCACACCGCCAAATCGGTCACTAGCTTCATATAGCTTGACTTCAAGCGGCAGTGCTCTCTCCTTGATCTCCTTTTGCAGGTAGAATGCTGTTGCTAAACCTGTGATTCCTCCACCTATTATGACGACCTTCTTTTTCTCCATATCAAAAACCAGCTCCAGATAATTATTTTCAGAAAAAAATTCTATGTTGTATGAAAGTTAGTTTGCTCACATTTTCACATATATATATTTTTATAAAGGAGAGTGCGATCCATTCTCCTACATTTATCATTTTAAACTATTAAATAAAATAAAAAGGGGAAATTTACAACTTGTACCAAAATGTTCACAGATGTATTAGCCTAGCTATCCATGAATAGCTTATTGATAAAAGGACTTTTCCATACCTTTTTCAAAGGAGGGATAGTAAATGGGATATTATGTTAAAGTGGCACCTGAAGTGAATATATATGTTGAAGATGTAAATCGTAAAAGTAGTAAAGCCATCCTTTTTGTCCATGGCTGGCCAGCCAATCATAAATTATTTGAATATCAGTTTAATGTCCTTCCTGCGATGGGATATCGGTGTATCGGGATCGATCTAAGGGGATTTGGCAAGTCAGATAAACCTTGGGAAGGGTACTCGTACAATAGACTTGCTGATGATATTCGGGAAATTGTTAAAGCACTTCGTTTACAGAGTTTCACGCTTGCAGGTCATTCTGTAGGTGGAGCGATTGTTATCAGGTATATGGAACGCCATAAGGGCTTTGGGGTATCGAAATTAGCCCTTTTTGGTGCGGCTGCCCCTAGTTTTATAAAGCGGCCTGGCTTTCCTTTTGGATTAGAGGCGAAGGATGTCAATTTACTACTGGGGCAGATTTATAACGATCGGCCGAAAATGCTAGCGGACTTCACAAACATGTTCTTCCATCAGGCGCTCACTAAACCTTTCTCAGACTGGTTCTTTCAATTAGGACTTGAAGCAGCAGGGCATTCCACTGCAGGCTTACTAAACTCCTTAAGAGATGAAACCTTATTTACAGATATCAAGAGAATTCAGGTGCCTGCATTGATTCTTCATGGTCAACATGATCAAATTTGTTTGCCACCTCTGGCTTCCATCTTGCATCAGGGAATTATCAACTCTAAGCTTGTTTGGTTTGAACACAGTGGTCATGGTTTGTTCTGGGAAGAGCAGAAAAAGTTTACACAGGAATTGGCTAATTTTATTGGGTAAAATGAAATTCTCTTTGCTAGAGAATGACCTCATCACAAAGACAGCGCTTCCCACTACTAATAGCGGGAAGCGCTTGTTATTTCTGTTGATAGAAATTGATTAATAGAGTTAATAATTGATATTGGGATATTTTTTTTGCAAAAATTGAACCGATTGGGTAATTAGCTCTTTTAATACATCGATATCAATATCAGCGATCTTATTGATATATACACACCCTTTCCCAGTCGTGTGTTTCCCAAAGTCTTTAAGCAATTCGTCACGCTTGGTTTCACCTGGTGCAAAATACAAACTAATTTTTGCCTTTCGGGGCGAAAAGCCAACTAAAGGGGCATCTCCTTCATGGCCTGATTCATATTTATAATGATAGGAACCGAATCCAATAATACTCGGCCCCCACATCTTTGCCTCATAACCTGTCGTTTCAGTAAAAATATCGATTAATTTATAGGCATCCTCACGTTTTTTCGGGTTCTCTATATTCTCAATAAACTCAATCACACTATTATCGGTTTCTTTTGTTTTTTGCTGATAGCTCATTTTATAAACTCCTATTCTTTAAATTTGGACGATACATTTTTTCAAATACATTATTGGTAAAAAGCACAAATTACAGACACCCGTATTAATTTATACTCTTTCATTCCTGCTTTTCCTGCTTTAAAGATAATATTAAAAACATAAAGCCCAAATAGAAGCATTTATTAACTAAAAATTATAGAAATAAAAAAAGGGGAGTATCACTACTCTCCTTCGTTTACAACAACCTTATAACCATTTTGCTGCGGACCATCCTCAAATACTTCCCTTGTGACTATGTAATAATTTTCTTCCGTTTGGTCTGTAATGACCATTTCACTCGGACTCTTGTCCACTGCTGCTGCTTCTAAGCTAAAGTATGGTAACCCCAGTTTTGAGTTATCAAATGACATGGTTATCCCCCATTCCTATCTTTTAACATGTACATTACACATGAAAAGTATAACAAATTTCAGACATCAATGTGACCTGATCGTTTCTTTTTTATTTAATCTTATGGTAATCTCATTAAAGATAAAATCAAACGTTTCTGAAAAGAGGGATTATTATTAACGTATTATGGGATTTCGACGGCACTCTTTTTGATACCTATCCAGCACTTGTCTCAGGTTTCATCAACTTAAGCAAGCAAGACCTTGATCGCGATGAGGTTCTAAAATGGCTAAAAATCGATTCCAAAACAGCCTTTAAACATTATGGAATAGATGAGAAGCAGAGACTTGAGTATCAAACCTTACATAACTATTATTCAAAGACGGAAAGCAAGCCATTTGAGCACTTAGCGGAAGCCCTATCTTCTGTTGATCACAATATTATTGTTACGCACCGCGATAAGGAATCGACCATCTTTCTGCTTAAAAAATATCATTTAGACAAATACTTTAAAGAGATTGTTTCTGTTGAGGAACAAGGTTTTACAAGAAAACCCCACAGCTCCTCCTACGAATATGTTCTAAAAAGTCACCATATTGATTTGGTCGTCGGTGACCGTGACTTAGATTTAATTCCCGCTCGAGAATTAAATATTAAAACGTGTGCATTTCAAAATCGAAACATTGAAGCTGATTTTCATATCGACAGCTATGCCGATTTTGTCGCAGAAGTTCTTAACCCACTTCAACAGAAATAGGTTGGAAGTTCCTTATTAATATTTTGAAACTTTATTGGACCTCAATCGTATATGTATACATAAGTTAGGTTTGTACGATTAAAAAATTATTATAGAATGGAAGATCTATATTGGGCTCGTATATTTTACTGATTGGACAGTATGCTTTTGAGATTTATTATTGGTTAATCTTAATATCTATTTTCAGTTCCTGGTTTCCGCAGTTTCAAGCAACAAAGCTTGGTATCTGGATTGCCAAGCTTGTCGAACCATATTTAGGATTATTCAGACGGTTTATCCCCCCTCTGGGTCCGATTGACTTTTCACCGATCATCGCATTATTTGCCTTTAGATTTATCAGGCAATTTGCTTTAGAAGGTCTCCGTCAATCATTGAATGTCATCGGGGCATAAAAACTATTAAAAAAAGGAGTTGCGCTGCAGCTCCTTTTTTCTATATCATCAATATCTCCCTAATATCCTCTTCAGTAAGAGTTGACATGACTTTCTCATCAGAACCGATGATTTCTTCGATGAGATGTCGCTTTTTATCTTGCAGTTCATTCATTTTTTCCTCGATTGTCCCTCGGGCAACCAGCTTGATGACCTGGACGATATTTTTCTGGCCCATCCGGTGGGCACGATCGGCTGCTTGTTCCTCGACAGCCGGATTCCACCACGTGTCATATAAAATGACGGTATCCGCACTCATCAAATTAAGACCAGTTCCTCCTGCTTTCAAGGAAATGAGGAACAAATCCCGTTCACCGCGATTAAAGCGCTCGCAGATTTCAACTCGTTCTTCAGATGGAGTCTGTCCATCCAGGTAAAAATAAGGCAATCCTTTCACAGTTAACGCTCGGCCAATAAGATCAAGCATTTTCGTAAACTGTGAAAAAATTAACACCCTTCTTCCAGAAAGCTTTGATTCGTCAACAATCTGCAAGAGTTGTTCGAATTTCGCTGAATTCCCTTGATACCCATCGACAAACAAACCTGGATGACAGCAAATCTGCCGCAAACGAGTCAAACCCGCTAGGATTTTGATTCTATTTTTTCGAATCGTATCCTTGTCCAGATGCTTTAATGTGTCATGCCTTAGTTTCGCCAAGTAGGCTGCATACAGCTTCTTTTGTTCTGGAAGCAGTTCCACAGACTCCAGCGACTCCACTTTTTCAGGAAGTTCGGCAAGGACATCCTCCTTCAACCTGCGCAGTAAAAAAGGACGGATTCTCCGTGCAATGTTTTTCCTTGAAAGCTTACTATATTCCTTTAGCCCAAGGAACAGTTCAGGAAAGACAACATGAAAAATTGACCACAGCTCTTCCAAGGAATTTTCCACGGGTGTCCCCGTAAGTGCAAAGCGATGATGGGCCTGTAACATCTTTGCTGCACGGGCTGTTTGCGTCAACGGATTTTTAAAGGCTTGCGCTTCATCAAAAAACACCGTATGAAAGGATTGCTTTTCAAACCAACTGATCTCGCGGCGCAGTAACGGGTAGGAGATGATCATTACATCGACATCCTTCCCTTCCTTCAGAAGCTTGGTTCGCTCAGCTTTTGTTCCATCAATGACAACGGCCTTTACCTGGGGAGCAAATTTCCTGATTTCACTTAGCCAGTTATACGTCAAGGATGACGGACAAACAACGAGGGCTGGCTGGTTACTTTTACGGATATCGGACTGAACGGACATAATAAAAGCGATGCTTTGAATCGTTTTTCCAAGTCCCATATCATCAGCCAGTATCCCGCCGAAGCCGTAGTATGCCAGAGTCTTCATCCATTTAAACCCATGCTTTTGATAATCTTTAAGGATGGGCTCTAAACTCGTTGGCACCTCAAACTCCAACCGGCCTGGATTGTGAAGGTGATCAAGGAACTGCCGAAAGGATTCCTCTAACTTAAACGCATCACTAACCTCAACTGTATCAAGAAGTTGAAGACTCTGCTCAATTGGTAAATCCAAACCACTGGCGAGATCCATATTCTTGGCTAGTGGTGAGTAAAGAAAACGCTGAATTTCATCGAATTCTCTCGTCTGAAGCGAGAGCAGCGACCCATTAGGCATACGATAATATTTCCGTTTTTCCTCTAGTGCTGACAATACCTCACGTATTTGTCTTTCAGGAATGCCGTCCATTTCAAATTTAAATTCAAGCCAGTTGGTTCGTTCCTTTTTGATCCTCACCCTAACCTGCGGGCGAAATTCCCCTCTGGAAATCCGATTTCTTACAGCCGTCGTCGCATAAATTCGGACGAGCTTTTGGAGCTTTGGAACGACATAGGTCAGAAAGTCATACTCCAGTTCTTCATTATGAAGAAAATATCCACCATCTGTCTTGGCAAACGAGCTATCCTCAAAGAGCTGGAGGATTTCATCTTCCTTTTCTACATCACGGATTACTAAAGAGCCAGATGGGAGATCTCTACTTTCCAATGGATTAATGATCCAATTTTCGTAATGAAATTCGAGTCCCGCCAGCAATCGGTTTTTGACACGATCCAAGTAGAGTTTGGCCACGAGTGCTGTGTTCATCAATTGCTTCGTGATCGTTTCTTCAATCGTAACCTGCCCTAGTTTTTTTAACCCTGGCGCCACTTTTTCCAGAAAAAAACGGATTTGCTCTTGCGGAATGGGAATTTGATTAGTTCCTGAGGCATCCAACATCTTTTTCAGATCCGATAGGCGTTTATAGTCCTGATCTTCTAGTTGTTTTACTTTCCCTTCGTATAAAACGGAATGATAGGCACTTAAGAAAATCATCCGATGTAAGTTTTTAACCTTCAGTTGATAACCGTTTCCTTCCACTTTTGTAAAATCAAACTGTAATGGCAGCGATTCGGCTGATAAGTGCAGACCTTGAAAGGTATGTCCCTCAGATTTCACCTTCACATAGGGAATTTTTATGAGCAACGGAAGCAGCCGTTCCCAAGAGGATGATGGAATGAACAGCATCTGATGTTGATTGGTGTCAGGCACCACATCCACATACACCTTTTCATCCCGTAGTACTTGGATGAGCTGCTCCAAAATGGCATTGGTTTCTTTTTGAAAGCAATGGAGATTTGGATCGTATTGGAATGAGCTCGAAAGTGAGTAAGTCTTTCCCGTACTTACCCGCTCCAAAAACATTCGGATATTTTCCACCTCAGTTGATGCGACGGTCATTTCGATAGCGAATAGATATCTTCCCTTGCCAACCTCCATGGGTTTACAGGTAAACTCGATATCAAGCACATTTCTTTTTTCAAAATGGAATTGATGACCGCTTGAGCGGACAGGCTGTTCCGTAAAAAGAGTCAGTAACCCTTCCGTCAGAGCCTGATTAGCGGAATTGGAAACCATCGGGATGGTTCCTTTCTGTTGATGCTCGTAAACCGCCAATAAAACGGCCGCAATATGCTGACAATCCTTTGTAAAAGAGGCAAGCTTTGGGCAGCTGCATTCCGTTAAAATATCATCGTTGCCACCCGCTTCGATTGTCACATGGAAGTCTTCCTCACCGGTTACCGTAGCTTGACAACGGTCAGGTCGATATTGTTCAAATGTCACTTTATTCGTTTGATAAAAATAATCTCCTCGTTTGAAGGAGACAGTGCCACACATTTCTTTGATGAGTTTTTGATTTAATGGGATGTTCACGTGTCCTGCTCCTTCCTAGTTTCTGCACCAATTAAGATATAGAACATTATAGCATACGTTTTTTTTTATAATTTACTTCAACATAGTAATAGGAAGGGATGAAAAGATGGTTGAAGTAAAAAAAGCATCTGCCATTCATTTCTGAATGGCAGACGCTTGAACTATTAAAAGCCTACGCTCATCGTATCCGGATGGGACCCAGCACGGCTATCTTGATTCAATCCATCAATTTTGTCCATATCCTCAGTGGATAATTCAAAATCAAAAATATCCGCATTTTCAATAATGCGATGTTCTTTGATTGATTTTGGAATTGTAACCACTCCATGCTGTAAATCCCAGCGCAAGATGACTTGAGCAACAGATTTATTATATTTATGCGCAAGATCTTCAAGAACCGGTTCACTTAGAAGCTGCCCTTGTTTTAAAGGTGACCATGCTTCCAATTGAATTCCTTCATTTTTACAAAAGGCAAGAAGCTCTTTTTGGGTTAAGTGCGGATGGAACTCCACCTGATTTACCATCGGTTTAATCTCTGCAGAACTGATTAAGTCTTCTAAATGGTGAACTTGGAAGTTACTTACGCCAATCGCGCGCACACGCCCCTCTTTGTAGAGCTTTTCGAAAGCCTTCCATGTCTCTTTATATTTATCTTTTCCTGGCCAGTGAATTAAATAAAGATCTAAGTAATCAAGTCCAAGTTTAGTAAGACTTGTTTCAAACGCCTTTAACGTTGATTCATATCCCTGTTCGGAATTCCAAAGCTTAGTTGTAATAAATAGTTCGTCACGAGGAACGCCTGAATCCTTAATGGCTTGGCCTACACCTTCTTCATTCCCATAAATAGCGGCTGTATCAATGCTTATGTATCCGTTTTTGATAGCAGCTTTTACAGACTGAATAACCTCTTCCCCTTCGGTTACTTTAAAAACGCCTAATCCCACCCATGGCATCTTTACTCCATTGCTTAATGTCGTCGTATCTTTCAAATTTGTCGGCATCATTTATTCCTCCTTTAATTTGATCGTTGTTATAATAATTACATAATTATTGAAAAAATTCCATTCTAAGGAATTGATTTATTAAAATGTAGCAGCGTGTCGTTCATTTTGGTAAAATCATGTAACAACGTTTGGAAGGATCATCATGATTACCTATCCGCATTTAAAAAAAGGAGGATTCTATGTTTTTATCCTATCCCATTTTAGCCGCCCTTTTAGGTATGTTTATTGCCCAATTTGTAAAAATTCCGATACACTATTTTGCTTCAGGAGAATTAAGATGGAACTTGATGTTTAGCACTGGCGGAATGCCTAGTTCTCATACAGCTACAATTATTTCATTAACTACTGCTATCGGTTTAACTTCAGGACTCCATTCGAATGAATTTGCGATTTCTGTGATCGTGTCACTAATTGTCATGCATGATGCGACTGGAGTTCGAAGACATGCAGGCTATCATGCAGAGGTATTAAATACATTGTTAGCTGATTTTAATCTTTTAATTGATACCTTAAAAAACCCGAAGTTAAAGAAAACAGAGTCTAGAGAAAAGCTGAAAGAATTATTAGGCCATCAACCGGCAGAAGTTTTTTTTGGATTGATCACAGGAATCATTGTTGGTGTGCTGACCTATCAGTTCTATCCGTTTAACTAGTCGTTTTGGAGTGTGTTCTAGGTTAAATTTGGCTGTTGCCATGACAGCCAAATTTTGCACCTACTCTATCAACCTAAAAGCATGGAAATTATATAATCACTGCCGCTTACGATAAGAACGCTTTGCCCCAATCCACTCATTATACCAGTGATAACCCTCAAGACAATATTACTCATCCGATATTTCCTTTTCTGTGTCCAACCATCAAGAACCATCGGGACATTTAAAAGGAGTCCGAGCCATAATGACAAATGTATACCCGTAATCAGCAAAAACGGGAAAAATAAATAGCCTAGCAAGATACCCGTACATCTTGCACATAAGGGGAGAGTATACCCCTTAATCGTAATACTCCGAGACTTCATCCGATGACAAGGAACAATCTCAAGAAATCTTATTGGATTAATCATTAATTACAATCTGGCCCGCAGTCACAATCTGGCCCGCAATCAAAATCAGGAATACAATCACAGTCTGGAGTCCAATCGTATTTCTTTTTTCGATGTTTCTTTTTTCCATAATAAATCAAAATAAACAGCAACAGTAGTATTCCGGCACCAATAGCAATGGCCCCGACTGTTACTGTACCTTTTACCAATAAAGTGGTACCCACGACAAAACAAATAATCATCGCCGTTAAAAATAGAAAAAACATCCCCATCACCTTTGTCATTTGGACTTAACTTTTATCATTTAATCTATTCCTGACTCCTTATCCATCCACTCAACTTTATAGAATTCTATCATTCTATTTCGCCTTTGAAGAGGGTCTTTCCTTCTTCCATTTAACTTGGTATTGCAAATGAGAAAAACCGGCAAAGACTGGTGTGAGCTTGATGGTTTTTTGATGTTTAAGCTTCGATTGGTAGAGAATTCATTGATTTCTTTCTTTTAAAATATCCTGAATGATTTCCATATGAAAAGCAGCCCATGCCTTTTCCCGAAAATGAAGGATGACACTTAAAGTTAAAATCATCAAATATGTAACCCCAAATATTGCCCAAAGTTTGCTTCCATCCTTGAAAAGGAAGTCCATCAATGGTTTGGAAAATAGAAACAAAAGCCATGGGACAGAAGAAACAAAAATCGGTATAATCCCAGATCCATTCTTTTCCTTGATCATTCGATAATTAATTAATTGCAACATGCTGCTATCAAGTGATTGATACAATCTTTGAACCTCTTCAATTTCTATGTATTCCCTCATATGTTTGGTGGATTCACCGTTGTTTATGGCTTTGTTAAGCCGAAGGTAAACTTTATGCGCATCGCCTCGAAATGAAAACATATCTTCTTACCTTCCCTGCTATTTTTTATATTATTTACCAAAAATGTGGGCGGATGTTCATGCAGATGGAACCAACGATTTATTACTCCAATTGAATAATGGGGAAATTAATGGGGTGCTTGGGGTATGTGTCGATAAACGAGACACGCAGCAGCAATTAATGGATTACTGGATTGCAACGGAACATAACGGTGACACTCCGAAAGGTTTATTGAATCTCGAGATTCCACCTTCAAAGTGGGGCGTATTTGAAGTTCACGGCCCAATGCCCGAGGCAATCCAGAAAGTATGGAAACAAATATACTCTGAATGGTTTCCGTCAAGCAATTACAAGCATGCAGGCACACCTGATTTAGAAGTCTATTTCGCCGGTGATCCCTGGGGTCCTGATTACTACTCAGAAATCTGGATTCCTTTAAAATAATTTATTCATACGCTTGTTCAGGCTTTCTAGGAAAACTTCCCTTTATTAAAATTAATGAACGATTAACATCTAGTTCATATTTTATTAATTATATAGCGTTAAAGTACATATTAGAGGGGATGGCATGCGTGGCCATCATCGTATTTGGCGTAGGCGGAGCCGATACTCAGGAAGAGCATCAGATCAAAATGAAGCCTTTCTAAAAAACTAACTAATTGTTGTAAGCAGTAACCTATGCTTTGTAATAAGGCGGAATTCGCAGCCACTCATGCCGATCCAAATACTGTTTTACCGTTAAGCCAGCAGTAGTCTTCTTTAAAATAATTTTTGAAAAAATTAACCCAACATCGGCCCGAATAGATTCAGTAAGCCCTTTGGCAGCATAATTAACCCCCATAGCAAGATTATAGGACATTAAATTAGCCATTTCTTCATCATCTAATTTAGCACCCTCGGGTATACTCTTAAAATCTCCCACAGGTTTTTCCGGTGTTGATTGAGGAAAGGGGACCCCTTCTTTCATGAGAAACTCTTTCAGCTCGTCTCTAATTGGAATATGAACGGTTTCTCTTACATCCTTTAAAATTTGTTTTAATTCCGGATCTTGTGCAAGATTGTAACCAATTTCTTCATTACGCATGGTCGTTTCAGTGCCTAAAAGAAAGAACCATAGGTTGGAAACCTCCATTACATTTAATGGTCTTTTCTCGCCGTCCATAAATGGTTCAAATACATCCTGAATTATTTCAAATATTTTCACGTTTGAAGATCCCACCAAACTTTAATTTGTTATGATGGTAACATTCCCATTTAATTCATAAAGCATGCTAATTAAAATACTTATTGAATAATTTTTCTGCTGTACGGGTAGCTAATGCCTGTGTCGTAAGGGTAGGATTGATTCCGCCTAAACTATTATAATGGACGCTGTTGTCAGCGATATATAACCGTTTTACTTGAAATGCCTCACAATTCTGATCCACGACGAAGCCAATTCGCATCGTACTTTCCAAGTGTATCATCATTCCTGCCGGCCAATTTGACCATATAATTTTTTTTGCCCCCGCTTTTCGTAACAGATCTGCGGCTATTTTCACCAGTTCGTTTCGCTTCCTCCTGGATTGTTTGGCAGGCTGATACGTCACTACTGGGACAGGTCCATTTTCATCACTAACTACCGGGTCTAGAGTAATTCCGTTTTGCTGATCTACTTCATCATCAGTAGTTACTAAAATATTTAAGGTTCGACGGTAGGAGTCCATTGTTTCTTTTAAATCATTACCGAAAAGTCGCCCCTTAATATCCCAGGGATCGTCCATACTAGGCGGGTATAAGAAAGAGTATCCAGACTCACTCACCCCATAAAAAGAAGCGGTTAATCCCGGACTCATCCCAACCGACTGTACCGCCCCAAGTCCAGGGTAGTCCATCCTTGCTCCGCATGTATTTCCCACAAAGGGATTAATTTCTGAAGTTCCCAATATTGGCATTAAATCCTTTTCATCGAATATCCCGGATATCCAGTCCATATAATGATTAACCAATCCTCTTCCTACCCATGGATTGTCAGGCAGTCCTGAATTTAACCAAAGTCTTGGGGTTTCAATGCATCCGGACGCCATCACTACGATTTCTGCCCTTAGATCCTCCTGCTCCCCCGTCCAGGTGTCCCTTATTTTCACTCCAACCGCATGCAGCCCTTTAGCAACGGTATTTTCTGTTAATATTTTTATAGCAAAGGCATTTGGTCTTATACAGACATTTCCTGTCTTTAAAGCAAGCGGAACATAACTGACATTAGTAGATCGTTTTGCAATTTTATCCACAGATGGGCCATGCGGACAACCGTTGATACAATGTCCCGAAAGAGTACAGCCTTCCATCCAGGATAGTTGCTCTACTGAGAGGTTTGGATTTGTGATGTTATCATTGGGAGGCAAAATGGCATTAGGCTGCGGCCTATATCCTGGAACGGTCACATCCAGTGTAGGAATCAAGTTCCACCCAGCCTTTTTCGCACCATAATAAAATAATTCTTCCTTTGCCGTAGTAGCCGCAAAGTTCACCGGTAATGTCGCTTCAACCTTTTCATAATAGGGAATAAGTTCCCGATAAGATAGGGGCCAGACATTATCTATTGCGGCTGGGTATGCTCGGGGGCAATTAGCCGTATAAGTCTGAGTGGCCCCTCCAACACCGGAGCATTGCCAAATAATGCCCTTCTGGTTAGCATTCCGAAACCATTGGGGGCGACTGCGATCCGCCGGGCCCCACCGATATCTTCCTGAAACTAAATCATTCATATTCATTTCATACTTGTTCAACAATTGTTTATATAGCATGATATCCAAATCATCTGGTATCGAACTGGATTTGGCTCCAGGCTGTGCATTTGGATGGGGCCACTTTTTGTTCCCGTACCAGGGGCCTGCTTCTAAAACCAACACCTTTAATCCCATTTCACCGAGCTCTTTTGCTAAAACGGCTCCCCCGCCGCCTGCACCAATTACAATCACGTCCTGATTGACCATTAGTCATTCACCTTCTTGTGTTGAATGGTTGCTAAGAATCCGCGGAAATCACGATATCCAAAAGACGGACCTGGGTATAGGGTCTGGAACCATCCATGTGGAAAATATTCCACTCTTCTGGACTCAGGAGACAATAGTCGTGTTGTTCCGTAAGCTGTCCATTCCGAATAATACCCAAACATAGGGAGTTCATTTAGGACATCCATCATATTTCGAACAAGTCCCGGGTTATTTTTGTAAGGAATACTCAAGTTTTCAAGATTAATTTCAAGCCGTTCTATCAGGGTAATAGCCCTTAACCGGTCGATCGGCGCAAGTGATGAGAATGCACCACCGCCAGGAAATGTATTTACATTAAGAGGATAAAGAATCTGCCCCGTCTGGATTAATTGAGTAGCACCCACGTCCAGCAATTCAGCAGTAGCTTTCGACATCGAACTACTCTCAGCAAAATTTAGTTGCGCTTTTACCGGGAGTGCAATTGAATGCTCCAATATCCAAATGACATATTCATACACATGTAATTCCAGTGCTCCAGCCACTTGATCAGTTCTTATCGAATTTTTATATCTAAAATGGGGTGGAATGATAGCTTGAACTAGTGACTGGAAAGTGGACCGAATATAACAATTTATGATTCGCTCACTTTCTCTTGCTTCCGTTATTTTCCACACCCCCAAAAAAATCGAAGAATAATTACTTACACTTCCTAATAATATTTATGTGTTTGTTTTTCTATGTCAGGAAGTTTAACTATGGGTATGAACCACCATTCAAGTCAATACCTTAATATGAAAATGGGGAGACCTTAACCGAGATGCCAAAAATGTGCGCTGATGTTCATACCTCTATTAAAATTAATGAACGATTAACATCTAGTTCATATTTTATTAATAATTTAGCGTTATAGTACATATTAGAGGGGATAGCACGCGTGGCTATCATGGTATTTGGCGTAGGTGGAGCCGGTACCTTAGGAAGAGCACTAGTTAAACAGTAGCTCCCTTAAATATGTAAATCTATTACTCACTTGTTTGATACATATGAAAACCCAACAGGAGTGCACCTCTTTAAGAAGGAGGTGTACTGTTTTTTATTGCCTGTTTCCGTAACTAACGTTGGTATAACTCATTAAAAATGATATTTTGTGTAAAATTACACTTACGTATTTGTATATTTTTGATTATTTAACGACTTTTCGCTTCAATGGGCGAATTTCTGAGTTTTATGAGCGAATTTTGGGGTTTTATGAGCTAATTTTTGAGTTCAATGGGCGAATTTTAGGTTTCAATGAGCGAATCCAGCTTGGGGTATCACTTTGATCGCCGCAGGTGGTGGTAACCAAAATAAACACTGCAAAAAGCTCGAGGACAAATTGTCCCCGAGCTTTCATTATTTACCGATAAATTCCTGTGTCCAGTAATTACCTTGTGATACATAACCAACACCGATATAGTTGTAGTTCGGGCTAAGGATATTCTTACGGTGACCATCACTATTCATCCAAGCCTTGACTACTTCTTCAGGAGTTCGCTGTCCCATCGCAATGTTTTCACCTGCATATCGGTAGGTGATGCCGTATTTTTTCATCATATCAAACGGTGAACCGTATGTCGGGCTTGTATGGCTGAAGTAGCCATTTGCAGACATATCACGGGATTTTTCATGGGCCATTTTGCTAAGTGTTACATCCACTTTAAGTGTGGGTAAACCATTTTTTGCCCGTTCTTGATTGGTCAGATCAACTACTTTTTGCTCATAAGCACTTAACGAACTTGTAGTTGGTGTTGAACTTGGTGGTGTCGCAGTTACCGGTTGTTGCTGCACAGGTTGTGGTGTCGCAGTTTGAGAAGACTCCTGAGTTGGTACGGTTTGATTTGGTTGAGCCTGAACAGGCTGCTTTACTGTATTTTGTGAAAATGTAAATCCTAATCTAGCAAGATATTTTTCGACTACACTATTAATCTCATCCATATTTGTTCCTTGGAATACATATACCTTTTCCTGCACGGAAGGGCTAGTAGTGGCAGCATGGGCTTTATTTAATACCGGATTTGACATCATTAACGCTGCCGCAGCTGCTACAGTTAGAATTGCTTTTTTCTTCATCATCGTTTCTTCCTCCTGTTTTGACAATTTGCCGATCTTTCGCAAATTCATCGTAACATATGATTTTCGTCATATTTGAGGAAGGATTTTACAGAAATGAAATGCAATTGGTTCTTTTGACAGCTTCAAATCTAATAATCTCCTGATACTCCAAGTCTCTCGAGTCCATTATAAAAATTGAATTTTCTTCTCACTATTAACTAATATCGTAAAAATTACCAATAATTATAAGGTGAAATAGAGTTGACAACTCTTTAAACAACCGCCTTTTTTAACAAATATTTCAGACAAGTATCGTATTTTACATTTATTATTTATGGCTAATCACTGCGGTAATTGCTTCATTACCAGTTAATACACTTACCATATTATCGGCAGCTAAATGAGCCATCCTCATTCTTGTTTTCACACTGGCACTTCCAATGTGAGGCAGTGTAACCACATTTGGCAGGGATAATAATGGATGATCAATTGGAACTGGCTCCTGTTCGAACACATCCAGCCCAGCCGCCCAAATCTCCCCATTCTTCAATGATTGAAATAAAGCATCCTCATCGACAAGACCACCTCTAGCCGTATTGATCAAGATGGCATTTTTTTTCATTAGGGACAATTCTTCTTGTCCAATTAAGTGGTGTACCTCGGCGCTATAAGGCAGCAGAAGGCAGACAAAATCAGCTTGCTGCAACAAATCCTTCATTTCCCTGTAGTGAATTCCCAGCTTTTCTTCTTTTTCCGGTTTCCGTGTCCGGTTATAATAGAGAACATTCATATCAAAGCCCTTTGCCCGCTTGACGAGTGCTTCTCCAATTCTTCCTAATCCGATAATCCCTAAGGTTGCACCACAAATATCTTGTCCGGTCATCTGCATAAGGGACCATGCTCCCCATTCACCACTGCGCAGGAACTCAGATGACTCCACGACTCTACGTGCTGTCGCCATTAATAGCGCAAAGGTTAAATCAGCTGTCGTTTCGGTTAACACGCCAGGAGTGTTGGTTACGACGATTCCCTTCTTAGCAGCAAAGTCAATATCGATATTATTATAGCCTACCGCTATGTTACTAATGACCTTTAACTTTTTGGCTTTACTTAGGACCTCTTCATCTATCTTTTCTGTTAGTAGACAAATAAGCCCATCCACATCTTCTATTTCTTTTAGTAAAACATCCCTTGGAACAGGGACATGTTCCTCGTGCCACATTCTCACCTGAAAATGATTTGAAAGTTTATCGATCATTTCATCGGGTAGCTTTCTTGTAATATATACTGTTCTTTTCAAATCGTGCTCCACCTTTCCACCTGGCGAAATTGCCATACAATTTTACGATGTAAACTTTTCTAAGAAATGTTCAATAGCAATCGAGGATGTCCCTAATGCGGGAGCATTTTTTCCTAAGGAAGATAATAATAACTCATGACTGTTATTAAGTTTGTCATTACTTCTTGATAAAATAGAATTTCGAATCGAATTCAACACCATAGGCAGAGCTTCAACAATGTCGTTTCGGATAATGACCGCTTGCGGGTTAAATGTATTTAAGATACTTGTTAATCCAATCCCAAGGTAGAAGCCGAAATTTTGTAATGCCATTAATATATCCGGATCATTTTGGTTTGCTAGATTAATTAGTTCCTGATAGGAAGTGATGGTATCGTTATTCTGAAAAGTATGTAGTAATGCTTTTTCAGAGGCGTATAATTCCCAGCACCCTCGGTTTCCACAACTGCATTTGAGCCCATTAAAATCGATAGTCAGATGGCCCATTTCTCCGGCAAACCCATTAACCCCTCGATATAAATCATTATTAATAACAATTCCGATCCCGATTCCAGTTCCCACGCTAACGTAGATTATGTTTTCATAATTTTTAGCTGCCCCAAATACTTTTTCTCCATAGGCGCCTGCATTGGCTTCATTTTCAATAAAAGCTGGTACCTGAAATTCCTGTTCGATGAGCGTCTTTAAGTCAAGTTCGTAATTCCAGTCGATATTTGGGGTGAAAATGACCTTTTGATCGGTATTGACAAGACCTGGGATACATAAACCAATGCCAATCAATCCGTAAGGGGAATCTGGCATTTGCTTGATGAGATCCTCAATCATTGAAAATAAAACGTCTTTGTTCTTATCAAGAGAAGGATTTTCTAGATGCTGATATTGGTCCCGGACAATGTTTCCTTTTAAATCCGTTAAGATGCCATTTATAGAATCTACACCGATATCAATCCCAATGGAATAACCAGCATTCTTATTAAAAACGAGCATGACAGGCTTTCTTCCACCGCTAGATTGCCCCTGTCCGATTTCAAAAATAAGATTCTTTTCCATTAGCGTATTAACTTGGGAAGAAACAGTCGATTTATTTAAACCTGTTATTTCAGATAATCTTGCCCTCGAAATAGGCGAATTGGAAACGATTTCATTTAATAGTACCTTTTGATTCATTTTTTTGACTAACATTTGATCTGCAATAATCACAAGTTTGCACCCCATTTGTATAATGCATAAATTAAGTTCCGAGAATTTTATAGTAGTATATTCCCATTATAAATCAATTTTTAGCGAAAATATACATAAAATTTTCAAAAAAACTATTGATTAAAGCGTTAAATTTTTATAAGATGTAATCAAGTTAGTTTATCCAAACAACAAACTAACACAAATATACATCTAATGAAGCTACATAGTTTTGAATTTCATTTTATTTCAGGAGGGAAAAAACATGGCTCAAACACAGACGAATACCTATTTTGGAAGCGTAAACAAGGTGGCTTATGAAGGAAAGGATTCTAAAAATCCATTAGCATTCAAGTATTACAACCCTGAGGAAGTCATTGGCGGCAAAACTATGAAGGACATTTTACGTTTTTCAGTTGCTTACTGGCACACCTTTACTGCGGATGGATCTGATCCTTTTGGTGCCGCTACAATGGAAAGACCATGGAATCACTTCACTGGGATGGATTTAGCAAAAGCAAGAGTAGAAGCTTCATTTGAACTATTTGAAAAGCTTGGCGTACCATTTTTCGCTTTCCATGATCGCGATGTTGCACCGGAAGGCAGAACCTTAAGTGAAACAAATAAAAATTTAGATATCATTGTGGAAATGATTAAAGATTACATGAAAACTAGTAATACAAAACTATTGTGGAATACAGCTAACATGTTTACTAATCCACGTTTCGTGCATGGTGCTGCCACTTCTTGTAATGCTGACGTATTTGCCTATGCAGCAGCACAAGTGAAGAAAGGCTTAGAAACTGCAAAACTACTTGGCGCAGAAAACTATGTATTCTGGGGCGGACGTGAAGGTTATGAAACATTATTAAATACAGACTTAAAACTTGAGCTTGATAACTTAGCAAGATTCTTGCATATGGCCGTTGATTATGCGAAGGAAATCGGCTTTATAGGTCAATTCTTAATTGAGCCAAAACCAAAAGAGCCTACCACCCACCAATATGATACAGATGCAGCAACAACAATTGCTTTCTTAAGACAATACGGTTTAGAGAATTACTTTAAATTAAATCTTGAAGCAAACCACGCAACACTTGCTGGACATACATTTGAGCATGAATTACGTGTGGCAAGAACAAGCGGACTACTAGGTTCTGTAGATGCAAACCAAGGAAATCCTTTACTTGGCTGGGATACCGATGAATTCCCAACAGATTTATATTCTACAACCCTAGCAATGTATGAAATTCTGCAAAATGGTGGTCTTGGTCGCGGCGGCTTAAACTTTGATGCCAAGGTAAGAAGAACATCCTTTGAAGTTGAAGATCTAGTCCATGCGCATGTAGCTGGAATGGATGCCTTTGCAAGAGGTTTGAAAGTAGCTAATAAATTAATTGAAGATCGCGTTTTTGAAGATGTTATTGCCGCACGTTACAGCAGCTTTACGAAAGGCATTGGCCTGGACATTGTTCAAGGCAGAGCCAACTTCCACACACTTGAGACATATGCTCTTAATAATGACACAATTAAAAATGTTTCTGGTAAAACGGAACGCTTAAAAGCTGTTTTAAACCAATATCTTTTAGAAGTTTAAAAAATTAAGCCTTCTCTTCTAAATGGACCCGTCAACTGAAGAAAGTCAATGTTGTTGCGGGTCCATTTTTTTGAAAACCATTTAACTGAAGTAATTACCTAGTTTTTCATTTCATCCAAAATAAAAGGAGGATAAAGACAGATTTTAGGTGTTGAGCTTTTATCTACTTTATATATTGGCTGTGTTAAAGGTCATTGTTGATTTTTTTAGCAAGTTGATTGGAGCGGAAATCAACAGCCTAGTTTAACAGAGCCTATATGTTAAACAACTTGAAAGCGCTGTTATTATTAAAGAATGGTAGAATCTTATTTTCCTAAAATGAAACTGTCTTTAAACATTACGATGGAGCAAAAAAAGAACTCGCTTTATCTTTTTGGAATTACCCTGGTAGCTGCCATTGGCGGCTTGCTTTTCGGATATGATACAGCCGTTATTTCTGGTGCGGAGGAATCAATAAAAATTTATCTGATTGATAGTCTGAACTTAGGGGCATTTATTCATGGGGCAACGATTTCAAGTGCACTGATTGGTTGTATTATCGGCGGTTTCATTTCAGGACTTTTTGCCTCGAAATTCGGCCGAAAGAATTCTCTCATTATTGCTTCGATCTTTTTCCTAGTTTCGTCACTAGGGGCTGCCTATCCTGAATTTTTATTTTTCACCAAAGGGGAACCAACCATCGGATTGTTAATTGCCTTTAACCTTTATCGGATATTAGGTGGAATTGGTGTTGGATTGGCTTCAGCCGTTTGCCCGATGTATATTGGGGAAATAGCCCCTGCAAATATCCGCGGCCGGTTGGTTTCCTTTAACCAATTTATGATCATCCTTGGTATGCTTGTTGCTTATTTCGTTAACTTCTCGATTTCGAGCGGCGAAAGTCAAGCATGGGTAAATGATATTGGCTGGAGATACATGTTTGCATCGTGTGGTGTACCAGCTCTAATGTTTGGGTTATTCTTACTGATGGTTCCTGAAACACCTCGCTATTTATCCTTGAAAAATCAAGATGATAAAGCACTTGCGATTCTCGCAAAAATTAATGGATCATCAGCAGCAAAAACGATTTTGCAACAAATCAAACAAACGGTCGATGCTTCTTCAGAGAAACTATTTACTTACGGAAAAGCCGTTATCGTTATTGGAATCTTACTTTCTGTGTTTCAACAGTTTGTTGGAATCAATGTTGCCTTGTATTATGCACCAAGGATTTTTGAAAGCATGGGAGCAGGAAAAGATGCTTCGATGTTACAAACAACAGTTATGGGATTAATCAACGTTGTTTTTACCCTTGTAGCGATTATGACTGTAGATAAATGGGGCCGTAGACCATTATTAATCATAGGTTCTGTTGGTATGGCTATCGGTATGTTTGGTGTTTCTAGTTTGGCTTATTTTGATGTCATCGGAGTAAGTACTTTAATCTTCATTATCGTTTATACTGCTTCCTTTATGATGTCATGGGGTCCAATCTGCTGGGTATTGATTTCTGAAATTTTTCCGAATAATATCCGTGGGCGCGCTGTTGCAATTGCGGTTGCGGCGCAATGGGCAGCGAACTATCTAATTTCCTCCACGTATCCAATGATGATGGAATATAGTGGCGCTGTAACCTATGGGTTTTACGGATTAATGAGTGTTCTTTCTGCCATTTTTGTTTGGAAGTTTGTACCTGAAACCAAAGGCAAGACATTAGAGGAAATGGAAGGAAGTTGGAAAAAAACCGCATGATAAATATAGGTCGCTATCCTTTATAACAAACATGGAGGGTAGCGTTTATTTTTAACAATATAGAAAAAGTTGGTAATTTTGTCCTCAAGAGGACTTTTTCAACATCAAAGTAAGTTTACTAATATACAACTCTATAAAAAGTGAGGAGATCAACATGAAATATGTAATTGGAGTAGATTTAGGGACTAGCTCTGTGAAAGTGCTTCTCGTTGACCAAGAAGGCACCGTCAATTATTCGGTTTCAAAAGACTACCCGTTAATCCAGCAGCAGCCAGGATATAGTGAACAAAATCCCGAAGATTGGGTAGAACAAACAATTGCAGCATTACAGCAGTTAGTAACTGAATCCAACATACACCCCGACGATATTGAGGGTCTTAGTTTTTCCGGCCAAATGCATGGGTTGGTTTTGCTGGACAAAAATCATCAAGTAATCAGAAATGCGATTCTATGGAACGACACAAGAACCACCCCGCAATGCAAGAAAATTGATCAGCAACTAGGCGGCAAGCTGCTTGAAATTACCAAAAACCCTGCTCTAGAGGGCTTTACTTTTCCAAAAATTCTTTGGGTAAAAGAGAATGAACCCGAAAATCTGCAAAAAACAAGCGTCTTTCTTCTTCCAAAGGATTATCTCCGCTATCGTTTAACTGGAAAAATAAACATGGATTACTCAGATGCAGCAGGTACGCTGATGCTTGATGTCGTCAACAAATCATGGAGTGCAGATATTCTTCGCACCTTTGAAATCCCTGCTACACTTTGTCCTCCTTTAGTGGAAACAGAAGATTTTGTTGCTACGATTTTGCCAGAGATTGCTGAGTTAACTGGTTTATCTTCATCGACTAAAGTGTTTGCAGGTGGAGCAGACAATGCTTGTGGCGCAATCGGAGCAGGTATTTTATCCGAAGGAACGGCCCTTTGCAGTATCGGAACATCCGGTGTGTTCCTTTCATATGAGAACGATAAAAACAAAAATTACGGGGGAAAGGTTCATCTTTTCAATCATGGACAAAAAGACTCCTACTATACCATGGGTGTCACGCTTGCAGCTGGCTATAGCTTAACCTGGTTTAAGGACACCTTCGCCAAGGACCAATCATTCGACAGTCTTCTAGACGAGGCCGCACAATCCACAATCGGTGCAAACGGTCTAGTCTTTACTCCATTCCTAGTAGGTGAACGCACACCCTATGCGGATGCAAAAATCAGAGGAACTTTTACTGGAATTGACGGCTCCCACAACAAAGGTGACTTTACTCGAGCGGTCATCGAAGGGATTGTTTTCTCGATTAATGAGAGTGTCGAAATCTTCCGCAATTATGGCAAGACCATTGATACCGTTATTTCTATAGGCGGCGGTGCGAAGAGTGAATTATGGCTTCAAATACAAGCAGATGTCTTTAACGCCAGAGTCGTGAAGCTACAAAATGAACAAGGACCTGGTATGGGGGCTGCGATGATTGCTGCAGCTGGATTGAATTGGTTCTCCTCTCTTCAAGAATGTGCAGAGGTCTTCATTAAAGCCGATAAGGTATATGAACCAAAACCAGAAAACGTCCAGCGCTATAAGGAATTCTATCAAGTGTACAAAGATATATATCCGCATACTGTTGCGATGAATCATCAATTATTTGATCTTCGAAATGGGAATTAAAGAGGGATTATGATGAACCTAACTGAATCTGTTTTTGGTACCTTGCATGGAAGAAAGGTCAAATCTTATACCATTACAAATGCGAATGGGATGGAATTAACCTGTATTGACTATGGATGTATTATTACGGAAATTAATGTTCCAGATAGTCAAGGAAATTTAGAGAATGTCGTGTTAGGTTTTGACACTTTACAAGAGTATATCGATCACTCCCCTTTTTTCGGTTGTGTGATTGGCAGGAATGCCGGCCGGATGAAAAAGGCGTCCTTCGAAATAGATGGAGAGTGCTATAACTTGTCCAAAAATGATGGAAAAAACAATCTTCATGGCGGACCGAATGGGTTTCATAACGTTATTTGGGATTCTACTGTTGAGAACAAAGAAAATGAAGTGAATATCATCTTTTCCTATACAAGTCCTGATATGGAAGAAGGCTTTCCAGGCAATCTTTATGTTACCGTCATCTATACGTTCAACGAGGATAATGAGTTATTGATTACCTACAAGGCTGTTTCTGATAAGAAAACAATCGTCAATTTAACTAATCATTCTTATTTTAATTTAAGCGGTAATTTAAAAAGAACTATTCTTGATCATGAGTTAAAGTTAAAAAGCGATGCATTCTTAGAACTAAATGCCTCCCTTCTTCCAACTGGCAAGGTTATCCCTGTGGATGGGACAGTATTTGATTTTAGAGAAGGTCAAAAGGTAGCTCGAGGAATTGAATCTGACCATCCGCAAACGGAAATAGTTGGTGGCGGGTTTGACCACCCCTTCCTCCTTAGTGCTCAGAATCATAAGCAAATCAGTTTATATGATCGGGAAAGCGGTCGGAAACTAGAAATTGAGACAGAAGAGCCCGCTGTTGTCTTTTATACTGGCAATATGTTAGGGAATGATTTTTCGATCAGAGAAAAACAGGCGGAAAAGCATTTAGGCTTATGTCTTGAAACACAGAAACCACCTGGTGACCACAATTTCCCTTCCTTAATAGTAGAAAAAGATCAAGTTTACACATCCAAGACAAAATACATTTTTCATTAGGAACACAGCGGCGCAAGCCCCAACCGCCAATTAAAATACGGACAGTGCCTGACACTGTTCGCCTTTTATAATATCGAGAAGAAAGGCAGGATGATCATACAAATGGTGAGGAAAAAAACGGCCACTGCACTCATCTTTTGTTTTCCCTTCCAGAGTGAGACAGCAAATCCCATAGTATATATAGTAATACTAAAAAGACTAACGTAAATAAATAGGCTCATCCTCATTCCCTACCTTTTAGTTGGTTTTGCTTGTTTCCCATAATCAATAATTTCAATACTTGGGTGCACCCTTATGTCCGCATTTGGGTACGATTTTCGCCAATTGAATTTTTTAAATTCCTGAATGGTTCCAAAATACCTTCGAGCATACATGGATAAGGGAAATGGTGGACCTTTTAATTTAGTTTGGGTTTTTTTTAATAACCTTTCATCTACTTTTTTGAAATGATGTGCTATTTGTTTTTTGATTATTTGCTGGTTTTTTTTCTCGATATAGTTGGTCATTGATGGGTTTGACAGAATTTCAATCTTTAATGGTATCATTATGTCAATCTTTAGCCTGACGCCCTTCACGTTCATTTTTACTTTATTACTTTTTGTTTTTAAGATTCTTGCTGCGAACTGTTTATGATTATTTGAAAAAGGATCTGGTATATCCATCAATATATCTTTAATATTCGTTGTGTCATCAAGAATATTAATCGTGCGTGTTTCTTGACCGTTTAATTTCCCTATCATCACTCCATTCCTGAAGACTGCGGACCCAATAAATTGTGTATCATCAAGCTCGCCTGTTGCATTCAATTGCCCTGCGATGTATTCATCTTCGCTTTTTATTTTAGGATTCTTTGCCCTTTCAGCTGTTGTGTACATCGCCAAAAAGTTGTCAGTCTCTCTTTCCAATGTGGTAAAAAAGCGGAATAGAGTAGAATCTGGAATGAAACCATTGTCAATCCCGTGATTGACCATAAATTGAAAGTACTTATGTGGCCTTGTTTCCATTTTTGGACGATTATTTACAAAATACTCACTTGCCTTTTCTTTCGATACTGCTAAATAACTACTCAAGCGAATCTCTTTATCTTTTACGACGTCGTAAAAGATTGTAATAAAATTTTTGTCTTTTGCAAATTCCTCGGAAACCACAATAATCTTTAATAGTTCATAACTAATATCACGGGAGATGATGGCATTGCCTGTCGCTTTTGCCGCAATGAAATCATTGGCATCAAACGAGACAATTTCTCGCGGCTTTTCTGTTGAACCGCCGCCCCCTTGCATAGTCCCTACTTCGGGATTGGCAAGTAACATGGTGACTTTGATTTTTCCGTCTTGTTTGGAGTGATCTAATCCTAGTCCGATCACATAGGCTTTATCTTCAAGTTCCTCACGATCCCAACAGCCTGTTAATGTGCTAACAATGACTAGAAGCAATAATAATTTACATACTGTTGCTGTTTTTTGCATGCTTAAATTCTCCTTTTACCAATGCGACCAACCATAAAATGATTGGAATGGTGATAAACGCAGATCCAGAAGCATATGAAATAATCGGTTTAATACCTAGACTGACCTCAATAGCTGATTCTGGAATGGATCCAATCAATAAATAAAGCGTCGCAAGTGATGGAATCAGGAATTCAAAGTCTTTAATTTTAAATAGATGACCAAACATAAGGGCATTGATGTACAAAAATGCCGTGAAACGAATAAATGCCGCCAGTAACCATATGACGAAAAAGACGATTTCGATATTCGGAATAAAAGTTCCCAGTGAAATAAAACGAATGGCTGTATGGAATGGATAACCAATTCCTTGTAATGATGTATCTAACAAACAGATGTAAACCATAATAGCAACACTCAATTGGAAGCAGACATAAACTAAGGCAATCCATGTTCCTTTTCGAAATTCTTTGCTTGATTTGATGTAAGGTGTAATCATGGCAAACAGAAGAAGTTCAGAAAAAAGGGATAGATTAAGTGTGCCTTGCTTCAAAATTTCCAGTTTTCCAGAACCCCAAATTGGGAAAAGGGATTGAATACTGCTTTCTTGAGTACTTAAAAATAAGGCAAGATACAAGGAAAGTACTGCATAAAAAATGATAAGATAGGCAACCGAACCGATATGCTGAATTCCTTTTTTCGCCCCATAGGTACAAACGGCCATTAACAGGGCATAGATAATTACGTTAGGTGTTGTTGGAAAATAAAACGTCTTAATGATATTTGTATATGTTCTTGAATCGAACGAAATCCCAAATGAGTTGATGACAAATATCAGAAGGCACACAAAAAACCCAATATATCGTCCGAGTAATTTTTGAATAACCGAAAACAGATTTTTGTCTTGAAACAATGACATAGTCTTTATTAATAAAAAGAGCGGGATAAAAGCGATTCCAGCTGTTATGATTGGGATCATCCATGCTGCGTTTTGGACCTGATTATACAGTTTAGCAGGTGTGTCTTCACTTGCTTTCGCACCCACCATTAAAATAACGATGGACACATATTCACGAATACCAAGCTTTCCAGGTTGCTGCTTCATATGATTTTTTATCCCTTTCTTTGTTTGACCATATCCTTTGGTTTTACATACCCTGGGCGAAACCTTTCTTTAAAGGGAACATGACGGATAAGTAAGTCCTTTGACGAGGAGGAATGTGGCGTCATGGGTGCAAAGTAAGGAGTGCCAAATGATTTTAAGGAAACTAAATAAAAGAGTCCAAGGATAAATAAAGAAGTGGCTCCATAAATACCGAGAAAGCCAGCTGCAAAGATAAACAAAAAGCGAGTGATCCGGATAGCAAAATTCATGCTCACATCACTGATAATAAAAGAGCTTAAGCCACTTAAGGCAATAACTATGATAACAATTGGACTAATAATATTGGCTTGAACAGCGGCTTGGCCTAAAATTAATGCACCGACAATCCCAATCGTTGGGCCAATTGGGGATGGCACACGTAATCCGGCTTCTCGAATAAGTTCAAAAGCAATTTCCATCATTAAAATTTCAATAATAGATGGAAAAGGGACTCGTTCCCTAGTTCCAGCAATGGCCATTAATAAATCAGGCGGGATCATCCCTACATGATAATTTGTAATCGCAATATAAATAGGAGAGGCAAAAACGGCGACAAATAAAGCTTGAAATCGCAAAATCCTGATAAAGTTACCATATGGTGTACGTAGGTAATGATCTTCCGGTGAATGGAACAATGCCCAAAAGGTACAAGGCAGTACAAGACAGCTTGGTGAATTTGACATTAACAAAATAACGTGACCTTCTTCAATGAATGAAGCTGCTCGGTCAGGTCGTTCCGTATATAATATCGTTGGAAATAATGACCTCGGTCGTTCCTCTAGGTATTGCTCTAAAATACTTAAATCGAGAATCCTATCGGTTTCGAGCGAAGATAACTTATCTTTTATGGTTTGAAGTAGTTCATCATTTGCCAGGTCCTTTTGATAGACAAGAAACACATCGTTTCTTGATCGCTTTGTAATTATCTTAGTTTCCACGATAAGATTTTCATTTTTAATCTTTTTACGGATTAAGGCAATATTGTCAACTACCTTTTCGTTAAAAGCTTCTTTTGCTCCTTTTACAATCACTTCATTATCTGATTTTTCAATGGAACGGCCTCGAGTTTTCGTGGTTTCAAATAAATAGCATTGAGAATCACCTTCCACAAAGAGTGCTGTGATTCCACCACAAATGAACTCAGTAATTTCTTCTATATTGGTGGACGCCTTTGCCATTGGGTATGAAATAATATCTGGAATCTTTACTGAAGGTTGCTCGTTTCCCAATAATTTTTCCAATATGCTTTCTTTAATATGCTCTAAGTCGACCATTGTACTTATGAAAATGATAAAGGCACGGCGATTTAGGGCACGAATGGTAAACTCCCTTACCTTGACATCCGTATTTTTAGGAAAGCTGAAAATGGACTTAAATGTCGCTAAATTTTGATCATAATTGCTGCTAATATCTTGTTTTTTTAAATCAATCTCCTGTGAGTTGGACTTTTCCTGAAATTGTGGTTCCGTATTTAGCTTCTTAAAAAGCGGCTTTAAGATCCTTTTCTTCAACATGAACCACCCCCAATTTTTATTTAGTTTTCCATTTTTAGGGGTCTTTATGTACGAATGGCAGGAACAACCTTACTTTGTTTTCACAGTTGTTCAGGAGGTAAAATAGGAGGGTCTAGTTTGATTTTTCGATTTAGAGATATTTTTGAAATGACAGAAGAGAATTCTGCCAACCTTTTGATTTCATACTTTCCTGAATCCACTCATGATAGACAAGATAGCTACTGTCAAAATGGCTCCACTATTACACTTCTTCATAATCTTTACGTCTCCTTTTTAAGCTGAAAGGAATTTTACCCTATAGTATTCACCCACCCTGTCGCAAAAAATAACTGCCTATCACTCAAGATCAAGAGACAGGCAGCTTTCGTTTAATAATATTTATATTACCCCGTAACCTTACTTGGGTAGGTGATTTTGATCATAAGGAAGGTGTGGCACTTTTTTAGGAGTATAGTTAATGACATCTGAAGAATATATCTCGATGGTTAACTTGTTTCCTACCGTTTTTGATTGTATTAGAATTGGTTGATTGTAATTATTTTTAAAAACAAAATCTGGTCCATTCCAACTAACGGTGGCATCCCGCCCAGGTGGAATGTATGTTACCTTTCTGCTGTGTGAGGAACGCTGAGTAACTTCTAATCCGGCATTATCTACTGCATTAAATAGGGTAGATGATACCTGACAGATTCCACCGCCAATATCTTTTGCTAATTCTCCCCTTAGGATCACTGGTGCAGGCAAGTATCCTTTTCCTGCTGTTCTTTTTCCAACAACTTTATTAAAGGAAAATATTTCACCTGGGAAAAGAACAAAATTATTAATAGCCTCGGTTGCAAGATAAATGTTATTGGTTCGTCCTTTGTTAGACGTGTTGAAGGATGTTACATATTTTCCGATTTTTTCATTTTGAATATTTCCAAGTAATTCACTGTCAACTCTAGGATAAATGGCAAGTAAGGGGACCTCTATTTTAGATGAACCATTGTTAAAATAATAAGAAAAAACTTTTTCTGTGAACCTTTGACGATATAAGCGATAACCAACATGTTCGGGTATAATTTTTCCGGACTCATCTTTCATTGCATTTTTAGGCATTTTAGAAACATGTTTGTCAATTTGATCCATACATTTTTTTAACTTTTCTGTATTAATAATAGGTAATCCAGGTAAGTTAATCGAAAAGTCAGTACAATTAACAACCGAGAAAGGGTGCCCGTTGTTAGTGATTAATAAACTGTCTGGCATATTCACTTGTTGAGATAAAAATAATAGCCCAAATAACCATGTAAAATTCATTTCTAGGATGCCTCCTTTCATTTAATATGAATTGAAATCATCCATTTCATACAATTTACGGTATTCAAGTTTATAACAAAGTAAGGTATGATTTTAAGATGCCCCTGCTGCAACAGCAGTTGGATCAGTCATTTGGTATTTAGATAAAGAACTAGGGGGGATCAACATGAAAGGGAAAATGAGACTCATCCTAACGATGCTCATTTTTGGAAGCATCGGGGTTTTTGTAAAAAAGATTGAGCTGTCTTCAAGTGAAATAGCGTTTTTAAGAGGAGTCATCGGAAGTCTATTCCTTCTTATTGCTAGTTTCCTTGTCAAACATAAGCCATCTTATCAAGTGTTAAAAGAAAATGCGCTTCTTCTTCTATTATCAGGGGCTGCGATTGGACTTAATTGGATTTTTTTATTTGAGGCTTATCGGTATACGACGATATCTAATGCCACCATTAGCTATTACTTTGCACCGATATTTGTGATGATCCTAGCACCATGGTTACTGAAAGAAAAACTAACAAGTGTGAAGGTTATTTGCATCGCAATGGCAATGATTGGTCTATTTTTAATCGTTAATCCTGGAGCTGGCGGTACAAGCGGTTCGCCGAACAACACCCTCGGTATTTTCTATGGCCTTTTAGCGGCCGCATTTTATGCAAGTGTAGTCTTAATGAACAAATTCATCAAAAATTTATCTGGTTTCGAAATCACATTAGTGCAATTAATGGCAGGCGCCTTGGTTCTGTTTCCCTATGTACTGTGGCAGGGTAATCTAGACTTGGGTCGTTTAAACCCAACTTCGATTATTTTTATCTTGATCCTTGGTATCGTGCATACGGGTTTTGCTTATTTTTTATACTTTACTTCTCTCCAAGAACTCAAGGGGCAAACGATTGCTGTTCTTAGCTACATTGATCCGATTTCAGCCGTGATTATTGCCGCAATTTTCTTAAACGAGGGCATGACATGGATTCAAATGATTGGCGGCGGCCTGGTTCTGGGCTCCACTTTCTTAAGTGAAAAACTCGAATTAAACGTTGCCAAAAAAGGGCAAACTCCCACAACTACACCGTAATGGAAGTCTGATCCCACCTCCATTACAAATGGTTTTTTTGGTTATTTCACTTCATTTAGAAATAACTAAATAGAGGGTTCAATAAGGACCACTCTATTTTGGGAGAAATTTTCATTGACATTCATTTTCATTTGTTTTAAAGTAACAAAGGCAAATTAAATAACAAAATTCATTTGTTTGTGGACTTTTCTAGAGATATCTCTATTTTCGCCACACAGCTTTCACATGAGAGCTGTGTGGCTTTTTTGTTGTTTGGAAACGGGCAAAGGGTTGCAAAAATGATTTTCCATAGTTGAAACTCATGGTTATTTTAAAGAATGAAAGGAGTAGGAAAAATGAAAACTTGGCAATATGCACTAATTGTTTTTTTAGGGGGCTGCAGTTACGGAGTATTATCGACCTTTGTAAAGCTTGCTTACTCGGCAGGTTTTACCGTGACACAGGTAACAGGAAGTCAATACTTACTTGGGACCTTGCTAATCTGGGGGGTCGCTCTTTTTTCGAAAAAGAAAAAACTTTCTCTACCTCAAATAGGTAAATTACTTTTATCAGGAATTCCAGTTGGTTTAACAGGTGTATTTTATTATCAGTCACTGCAAACCCTGGATGCTTCACTTGCGATCATCTTTTTATTTCAATTTGTATGGATTGGCTCTTTAATTGAGTGGATGGTTAATAAAAAAATACCAAGCACCGGGAAAATGGTTTCGATTGGTATTTTAATCATTGGCTCCATTTTAGCAGCCGGCATTATTACAGAAGGCGGCGTTCAAATATCATGGCAGGGGACAGTTTGGGGTCTGCTTTCCGCTTTAACGTATACCGCTCTCATCTTTCTTAGCGGCTCCGTGGAAAAAGATACACCACCCGTGCAGAAAAGTGCTCTACTTTCCACTGGCGGATTGATCACTGTTTTTTTATTTTTCACGCCAACGGATTTATTCCACTTACCAGTTTTAATGGGAGTAGCACCGTATGGATTGTTCCTTGGACTATTTGGCGTAGCATTGCCACCGCTCTTATTTTCTATTGGAATGAAGCATATCGGGCCAGGTCTTGGAACGATATTAACAGCCTCAGAACTACCGGTTGCGGTTATCTTGTCATCGCTCGTCTTAGCCGAAAACGTAAGTTTGTCACAATGGCTAGGAGTTATCCTTATTTTAGGCGGAATTGTGGCGGGGAATGTTAAAATGCCCAAAACTAAGGTGGAATCTGTCTCTTTAGAGAGTGAATCTTTGACTTAAAATTGTCGGGGTGGGATTCCCCACCCGAAAAATTCATAATAAAACTTATGAAGAAACAGGATGCTAAGTAAACTATTTCCATGGCAAAAATCAGCTAAGTTTTAACTTTTTATATTACTATATTTATAAAATGAGGAAAGCTCTTTTATAGACTAGAACCTAAATTATAACAGCATATTTTCGATATCTGCGTCATAAATTACTGTGATGACTATATCCCAAAAGCACCCTATAGGGGCGAAAGGGGATTATCATATGTAGGTGATGAAGGAGCGTAACTATGATTCTCTCTAAATTTGTAGATGAACTCCCTATTCCCCCGATTTTAAAACCTCGATGGAAAGATCCGTTTTATACTTACTATGAAGTGAATATGACGGAATTTAAACAATCACTCCATCGTGAATTAAATGATACAACCGTTTGGGGGTACGAAGGCAGCTATCCAGGACCTACGATTGAAGTTGAAAGCGGAGAAAAAGTGTATATCAAATGGATCAACAATCTTCCCGATAAGCATCTCTTACCTGTAGACCATACGGTGCACGGGGCCCATTTGGATGTACCGGAAGTACGAACGGTGGTACACGTTCACGGTGCTTGTGTGGAATGGGAAAGTGACGGCTACCCGGAGGCTTGGTTTACAAACGGATTCAAACAATTCGGCCCCTATTTTAGTAAACAAGTCTATCGATATGATAATTGCGAACAAGCATGCACCCTCTGGTATCATGACCATGCCCTTGGTATCACGAGGCTTAATGTCTATGCCGGATTGGCAGGCTTCTTTTTGATTAGAGATCAACGCGAACAGTTATTGAATTTACCGAGTGGGAAATATGAGATTCCGCTTATTATACAAGACAAGACTTTTCATAAAGATGGTTCTCTTTATTACCCGAAACAGCCAGAAAAACCCGTCCCCGAATTAGAAACATCGATCGTTCCAGAATTTTTTGGGGATACTGTCTTGGTGAATGGCAAAGTATATCCCTATTTAAAAGTGGAACCGCGTAAATACCGATTGAGGCTGCTAAACGCAGCCAACTCTCGTTTCTTTAGGATTAAGCTTGATTCGGGACAACTTATCAATCAAATTGGGACCGATGGAGGACTTATGCAGCACCCGATCGGTGTAAAAGAAATCATGTTAGCACCTGCAGAACGAGCAGATGTGATCATTGATTTTACCAATTTAGAGGGTAAAAATATTATCATGCAAAACGATGCTCCTGCTCCTTTTCCGAACGGGGATACACCGGATGATAATACAGGCACAGTGATGCAGTTTCGAGTGACTCTTCCCTTGGCCAGTGTCGATACGAGTGTTATTCCGGCGTATATGATGCCTATTCCCAAAATGAATGAACAGTCAGCTTCCCATTCACGATACTTAACTTTAAATGACAATATGGATCCGTACGGTCGGGAATGGATGCTGTTGGATAATAAAAAGTGGGATGCCCCGATCACTGAAAATCCAAAATTGGGCTCCACTGAAATATGGTATATTATTAGCTTAACGAAGGATTCCCACCCAATTCATCTCCACTTAGTTGATTTTCAAATCTTAGACCGTAGAGATTTTGATGTAGAAAAGTATAAAAAAGAGAAAATCATCGATTATATGGGTCCGGCGATCCCTCCCGAACCACAAGAACGAGGCTGGAAGGATACCGTTCGAGCTAATCCTAACCAAATTACTCGAATTATCATGAAGTTTGGTCCTTTTACAGGGTTGTATGTATGGCACTGTCATATCTTGGAGCACGAGGATTATGAGATGATGAGACCGTTTATTGTGATCCGATGATAGACGGTGCTCTGTCAAAAATACATTTTATATCAATTTCCTAATTTATTCTTCCATTCTCTTGATCATATACTGAATCAAGTCAATATTGTTATCAATGAAGTTCAATCTTTCTCGGGCAGTAGTGGACCATTCTGAACTATGACTCATAGATGCGGTAATATGCCGATAGCTAAATGTATATCTCGAATAAAGTTCGGAAATCACAAAGCTTATTCTGAGTTTGGTTTTTTCCTTTTTTGCTATCCCTTCAAGGTCATCATTTAACCAAGTAGGAGCATTCTCAATCGCTTTATTTACTAAATTTAATTCATAATCTTCGTTTATCATCGGTGTATCTCCTTTTAAAAATAAGTTTATAAAGTTCTAAATTATTCTAACAAATCACACACTTTCATTTCAATGCCTCGTGACTACCTAGCGTTAGCACATTTCGTATGTTTGGATTCAGTATCTGCGTGTGATACAACCGTATCCTTAGAAGCTATATGTTTAAGTTGCCTTTGGTGCCTGCAAATATGCAGAGATTATTGAAAAAATAGGCTGGTGGAACGCTTAGCAAAAGTTTCACAAACAAACAAGATTTACAAATTTTAATAAAAGTAAGTAAATAGGCGAACAGTGATTGTCACTGTTCGCCTTAAGTTTATATTTTATTTTTCCATTGAATCGAGCCTGTATCACTATGAGGATGACAATTCGACTTTAATCTTTTGTATTCATTTTCTAACTCTGTTAAAGGGTCTATTTTTCTCGTAATTTTACACTGTAATGCCGCATCGATCTTGGTATCCCTTTTAATTCAAGAAATCCACTGTAGATTAATTGTCTTATCCGATATTCTAAATAAAATTCACCCACCAGCTCGTCCATTTGATGTAATGTTTCACCAATCACTTTTCCAGTCCTAATAAAGTCTTTGTTTTCCTGCTCCTTATGCAAATCGTCGATTGCCTTTAGGATATGGGCATCAAAATAATCTTCGGGAACACTGGTAACTCGTCCATTCTCCCATAAACGAAGGACATCTTTAGATTGCGCCAGCCCTTCCCATTCTCTTTGGAAATGGATTCGCTCTTGATAGGATAAAGAGTCGGCGGAACTTGCTTGCTCTAGTAGTTGTTTTAATTGATTGGGGTGAAGCATGCTGGAGTAGCGTTTTTCATTGTTGGAGTCGATCCGTTGATGATGAAGTTCGGTCGTATTGAGTAGAACAATATCATTATCTTTCTCTTTTAATAAATGAAGAATAAAACGAAGACCCGTTTGTTCGTTTCCATTATTGGCCGCCCATATGTAAATAGGCACAAACTCAGGAATATCCTCTATTTCTAACAACGTCTTGGAAAAGTTATTTAGTAATTCAAAATCATCTTGCTCTACATTAATATGCTCATTCAACCATTCGAAACGAATATCTTGGCCTTCTTTTTGATCAAGTTTCCATAAAGGCCCGATCGAAAAAAAATCATGAAATCCAATCACCGTCTTTGGTTGGTCTAAGCCTACCCTTAAAGCACCCGCAGTCGCGGCGGAAGAAACTAGATGAAATGCGCCCTTGTTCTGATAGTTAAAGGAACTTACTTTCCGCTGACTTTGAATGAGTTGATTGATTTTTCCTGCCATGAAGTTGAGATCGTCCTGGCGAAGAAAATAACCCCGGCCTACAAGGGGAATATGTGCTTCATGATTAAAACTCTCGAATTCATCCGTAGGACGGAGCTCATACGTTTCCCATTCTCCTTGCTGCGACAATTCAGATGCGGTTAAATAATCTTCCCCTTCAATTTTATAAACAAACACGACATTTGGCTCCGTGAAAAAATAAACATATGGATAATGATCTCGCGTTTTCATACCGCTATTCCCCTTCTTAATTTCAACTTTTGAGGGGACCAGCCCCTATAAATATATTTCAATCAACCTTCTAAAAATCCCTCTTTCTCGATTATTTACACTCTATCAACATTCTAATCAAAACGATTTAATAGTTTTTTACCAGTAAAAGATAGGTGTCAGGCACCATGTGAATTTTTCACATGGTGCCTGACACCTTTACGAAGGATTCCCCACTCAACGACAATGAAATTAACTATTAGACCCACCCATATATTTACATTTAGAACTTCCTCGACCATCTTCTCTCTCCCGCCAGGAAGGGAGAAGCCATTTAACGTGTAATAGGTTAGCAGCAAAACTGGCACCACTATTCGGCCGCTTACTGCCACTAACGTGACACCAAAGCTTCGAATCATCCATTTGCGATGATCTGCAAATTGTTTTCTTACTGCAGTACGATATCCTTTCCAACAGGTAAAAAGCCAGATAAGTGACAATACAAGAAAAGAAGTCGCTTTCGAAAAATTTTCAATATACGAAACATATACTAGACCAAGCCCACCGCTTATTAAGACACTGCCTACATACACTCTGCCAAGAAAGCGATGGACTTTTGGTGTTTTGATTCGAAAATGTTCTACGAATTGGAAAAAATCGGATAGTAGTGCCAAACATGCCGTTACAATATGTGCAATTAATAAGGGAAATTGCATGCCAGCCGATGTGAAAGATACTCGGCTATTGGCGGGATTTAGTGTTAAATAAGGAACCACAAAAGGAATGATGACTTCTAATGAGCTAATAAATAAAATCCACCAACTTTTTTTAGGTTTCACTACTTACACACTCCAGACTGTTCAACCGAATCTCTTCTGCTGTTCCCTTTTTTCTTTCCTAATTTCTTAATCATGTCTCTTCTCCCCTTCATCTTTAAGCAAGGTTCGATGCTTTTTTCTGTTTTCTCTGTCCCCATGGTTTAAAAACCGAAATCACGAACATCGTACCAAGCGAAATAATCTGAAGGATAATTCCGATCCATAGCTGCCACTTATTTACTGTGAACGATGGATCCGTAAGAGCGTTTAGCCCTCCACTAGTTGTCAACGTTACCGCTTTTAGCGTTAAGGCATACATTGCGAAAGGACCCAATAAAATTGAGAGGACCGTCAAACCTTCTTTGACGATAATCCAGTAAAATTTGAACAAGCCCCATTGCGTCAGCACAGATAGCAAAATCCCCGTTACCACCGTGCCAATCGTGGATGCACGAACCGATGTCTGGGCTAGCATATGCATACTTATATAACACGCCTTGAGCACACCAGCATCGTTCGTGTTAGCCGCAGTTATACTCAGAATTAAAAAAACAATGGCCACCCCGAACATGATTGCAGCAAATAATAAATGTAAGATAATCAGCCATCTTCTCTGAGTAAGACTCAATTTCCTCATACCATTCACCCCTTGTTATACATTAAAACGATACCCGACACCCCAAATCGTCTCAATATATTGTGGCTTTGACGGGTTCGTTTCAATTTTTTCACGTAATTTTCCAATAAAAACAGTTCCTTGAACGCACGCTTTAATTCCGGTAATCGGCGTTTTCAGATCATGTGAAATGTTTGAAACTAGTTCTTTCCGGTTCTCTTCATACTGTAGCTGAAGATGGATCGATTCCATCAAGCGGGCGCGCATTTCATCAAAGGAAGCCCCCAATTCTCCGAATTCATCTCTGCGGTCCAACTTCACCTCATGAGCAAGGCTCCCTTTTTTAATTTGTTCCGCAGCATGTTTTAGCGTGTACAAAGGTTTGATAAAACTTTGGGAAACTAAATAGGTAAGAATACCATTCGTAAGGCCAATAACAAGTAGCAGCGACAATACCAGCATCGGGAAAAACTTTCTTGCTTCCTTGAAAAAAGGATATAAATCAGAAAATATATATACTGTACTTGTAGTGTCATCGCTAAGAGTGATATCGTACTTTTCCACTGAAAAACGACTTTTTCCCCATCGGCCATGAGTCTGTCCCCTTTGTATCTCCTTAATCTCAGTAGTATTTAGATCAAGGCGGTTCACGAAAGGGGAAGTGAAGCCAGTTCGATTATCTTTCATTACCACGAGTCCTGAATGAACACGATTCAATTGTTCGTCCGTGCTTTTCAGGAACTCGTTGTCGTTGAATCGGTCTGGGTCAGTTTGTGTCATAAACTTCACTCCGGCAATCAAATCACGGCGTTGATTGGCCGTTTCCCAAAAGGCTGGCATTCCCCTTCCATCCCTGGTTCCAGCCATATCCTTATAAAAAGCTGAAACAAGTGTTGTGCCAATTAAGGCGAACAACACGATGGGAATAAAGGTCATGGCCATATAGGATAGTAGTAGTCTCGTCTTGATCGACATGAGCAAATCTCCTTAACGCTGTTTTTTTCGAACAGAATGAACCCTGATATATCTCCAAACTAGGCCAGCCAACGCTTTCTGTTATTTATCATAACCGGGAATTATAAATCCCTTCTAAACCAATCCTAAAAAAAGTATAAAAATTATTTAAACAGTGTAGTTGATTCCAAAAAGGACTATCATTGAATTAGCTCTATGTATAAGACCAATGGAAACCGAAAACCCTATCTTTGCATTGAGTGAACATTTAAGCTAATTACTGTTTGTTTTCGAGGAGGCAAATTATGGAAAATGTATTTGATTACGAAGATATTCAATTGATTCCGGCGAAAAGTGTCGTAAATAGCCGCTCTGAGTGTGATACCACAGTATCCTTAGGCGGGCATACATTCAAGCTGCCAGTGGTGCCAGCAAATATGCAGACGATTATCGACGAAAAGATCGCGATTTACTTAGCGGAAAATGGTTACTTTTATATCATGCATCGTTTTGAACCAGAGACGCGATTATCTTTTATTAAAGATATGAAATCACGTCGGTTAATTGCTTCTATTAGTGTTGGAGTGAAAGAGGAAGAGTACCGATTCATCCAACAATTAGCAGAGGAACAGATTTCACCAGAATTCATCACGATTGATATCGCACATGGTCATTCCAATGCGGTTATTAAAATGATTCAGCATATTAAGAAGTACATACCTAACAGCTTTGTGATTGCAGGAAATGTCGGAACTCCAGAAGCAGTCAGAGAATTAGAGCATGCCGGTGCGGATGCTACTAAAGTTGGTATCGGACCTGGGAAGGTCTGTATCACCAAGATTAAGACTGGATTTGGGACGGGCGGCTGGCAATTAGCGGCACTGCGTTGGTGTGCAAAGGCAGCAAGTAAGCCGATTATTGCTGACGGAGGGATTCGCACACATGGTGATATCGCCAAGTCGATTCGTTTCGGGGCAACCATGGTGATGATTGGTTCATTGTTTGCAGGACACGAAGAGTCGCCAGGAGAATCGATCGAGAAAGATGGTAAGTGTTATAAAGAATACTTTGGATCAGCATCGGAATTTCAAAAAGGGGAAAAGAAAAATGTAGAAGGCAAAAAAATGTTTGTGGAGTACAAAGGCTCTATAAAAGAAACTTTGATAGAAATGGAGCAAGACCTTCAATCCTCTATTTCTTACGCAGGAGGAAATAAGTTAGCCGCCATCCGGAATGTAGATTATGTGGTCGTTAAGAATTCAATCTTTAATGGTGATAAGGTCTATTAAAGGGTTTGAAGAGTTTTGTATAAACTACTAGTGATTATAAATGGAAAAGGGACGCCAAAAGCGTCCTTCATCTGTTGTTAAACAATCTCATTGAATTACGAAAAATAGCTCACTTCCCAATGAGCCCTTTGGGCAATGGCTGAATAGCTCCCGCTTAGCAAGTGAATTTTGATGATATTGAACTAGTTTTGATCGACTTCCACTTATCCTAAATTGGCAGGTATTCCGCTCCGTCTGCTTTCCTATTAGATTGAACAGCCGCTCTTTCAACCGCTTCGGTCACCATTTTATGAACATGTAAATCTAAAGGATGCGGAACCAAATCTCCAAGTTTAGTACATGCTGCAATCGCTTCAGCGGCAGCGACTAGCATAGGATGGGTGATTTCACTAGCTTGCGCGTTTAAAGCTCCTCGAAAAATACCAGGAAATCCAAGAACATTGTTAACAGAGCGGCCATCTGCCGCATATGCAGCTCCCGCCTGCAGGGCTAATTCCGGTTCGATTTCCGGTTTGGGGTTTGATAATGCTAAAATCACCTGCCCTGGGCGTACCCATTGCTGTTGAATCAGTCCAGGAACACCTGTAGTGGCGATAACGATATCACAGTTCCTCAATAATAGTTCAATGCTATCAACTGGATGACCGCCATAGTTCTCTAACCTCGCCTTCGCATCCGGAGATAAATCTGCTCCAAATACAGCCTTTACTCCGTATGCCATAAGCATTCGAGAAATCGCCAACCCTGCTGCTCCAAGGCCGATCTGGCCAACTTGTGCATTTTTCAAGTCAATACCGGCACTTTTACACGCTGATATCGTGGCAGCCAGGGTAACGACAGCCGTTCCATGCTGATCATCATGCATTACCGGAATATCCAGCTCCTTTTTAAGTCGTTCTTCGACCTCGAAACAGTGTGGAGACCCTATATCTTCGAGTAAAATACCACTATAACCCGGAGAAATATTTTTCACTGTCCGTACAATCTCATCCGGGTCTTTCGTATTAAGAAGAATCGGAATCCCATTAATACCGGCTAATTGGTCGAAGAGAACAGCCTTCCCCTCCATAACTGGCATTCCGGCAACAGGGCCGATGTCTCCTAGGCCAAGAATCGCGGTTCCGTCAGTAACGATCGCTACCGAATTACCAATACTCGTATAAATTTTTGCTTTATCCGGTTCTGCCTCGATAATTCGGCAAACATCGGCCACACCTGGTGTATAAACTCTTCTTAAATCAGCTAATGTTTGAAGATTCACTTTACTTTTCATATGAATTTTCCCTCCTTCATGTGCATGAAGGACTTCATCTGAAACAGCATGAAGACGAATTCCCCCGTCTAACCGGGAGAGAGCGTCTTCCAATTCTTCTATCTGCTCCTCATGATCGACCTGAACAGTAATATTACGTATTGTGTAATTTGGACCTACCTTTACCGTTTCTATTTCCCCTATATCTCCACCTGCAAGACCAATTGTCGTTGCTACTTTCCCGAGATTACCGGGGAAGGAAGGTGTTTCTACCATCAACGTTCGAATAATTTGTTTGCTAATCATATCTAATTCCTCCAAAACTACTTGTCTATGAATGGGCAAGGGAAGAAGTGACTCCCATTTTCCTCTTTGATCGTTAACATTTTATACAATTTCTTTTGACCATTTAAATAAATGATTCCCTATTCGTAATATAAGAGTTGATATACATAGAACGACAAAACACTACAAAAAATAACAAAGGTAATTTATACTTATTACCGAATATTTGATATATTATAAATTTAACTGGAAATCACTCTACATATGACAGGTAAGCAGGAGGGAGAGGTAACCTTTATTTGTTAATAATTTAAAGTTCCAATTTGGGGTGCCTTCATCTATAGCCAGAAGCACATAAAAAAGAAAAAAAGGCCATTTTAGAGTTCTGCCAATTAATCCTCTTGAATGAGCCTCTTCGATTCAAAATAAAGAACTTGAATAAATTTTTTCGTATTAATTCGTGTACTGGAAGCAGTAGCTTTAGGATTCTTTTGTAATTCTGTCATCTTCTTGCGTACAATCGTAAAATCAAAAAACTTAGAAGCATAATTTTCGAACTTAGCGTTGGAGAAATCTGATAAACCGAGCGAAGCTAAATGATTTAACGATTGGTAAATCGTTCTTCGTACCCGTTGTTCAGAGGCTTTTACTTCCCGCTGGATATCAATTTGTGCCGCGGGCGTCCCAAGCTTTCTTAAAGTAATTTGCACAAAAATCTCTTTAAGCGGAGGAAATTGTTCGAACGTATGATGTTGTTCATATTGATCTAAATATTGGAGGATATCCAGTAAATCTTTGCTGCCGTTTTCACCTAAGATACCTAATTCAGATAAGAGAAACTCTCCAGCCGTTACAATACTAGTTTTCTTCAATACATTTGCCGTTTCCTGTTTTGGCTGCTGTAAATTAAACACGGTATTTAATGATTTTTGAATCTCTGAAATCGACTTTTCTAACTGGATTCGCTCCATTACTTTTCGAATAACGCTTAACACTTCAATGCGATTAATTGGTTTTGAAATATAGTACTCAACACCAAGGGAATAGGCTTCACCTATTAATTCTTTTGATTCCACTTGTGAAATCATAATAATTTTACCTAAGAATTCCCCTTTTAAGCGGCGAATGGTTTCAAGTCCATCACAAACAGGCATTAACAAATCGATAAATAGAATATCCACATATTTAAGGATCATTAAGTTTTTTTCGAGCATGAAGCCATCTTCGGCTTCTCCGATAATATCTCCCAGATCCTCATCCTCGATTATTTGTGCCAGCATGGAACGATGCACCTCATCATCATCAACGATATAAAAATTCATAAAGTTTACCCTCTTTCAACTAGGCTATATAACGGAATTTTTATGGTAAAAAGTGCTCCCGAATTTTCTACAGTATTTTGGAGATCAACACATCCCCCAAGTTCTTCGGTAATTTCTTGTACATAGGAAAGACCAATACCTGTTGATGGCGTGCCTGCCTGATCAAATTTTAAAGTATACCCTGGTTTAAAAATCAAGCTTTTATACTTTTCGGGAACTCCGGGACCATTATCCTCTACTTGAAACCATACAAACTGATTTACCAGCTTTAAATAAATAGCTATTGTTCCTTTCTCCTTAATAGCTTCTACCGCATTTGCCACTAAATTATTGATCAACGATAAAACGAGATAGGCATGATATTCCGGATGTTCACCATTAATTTTATAGCGAAATTCAATCTTCTTTCCTAATGAGCTTACGTATTTTTCATTTGTTCTAATAATGATCAGGACAAGTTCATGTATATCCATGTAATCTGAAAACTTTTCATCTTCAATCAACTTGAATAGTCCTGCAAAAATCCGTTGATTGTCTTTTTTTATATCATGTACTTCTCCAGCAATCCGTAAAGCCCTTTTGCTAAATTCCTCCAAGGAAATTCCTGTTTGTTTCATATGATTATTTAAGTCCCGATATAAATCGTACGATGTGATTGTAGTATTTTCCGCGTTTTGCAATACTTTTTTTAGCTGAACGGATTCCACATACAAATTGGATAACAACATTAATAAATACTGATTCTTTTGACGAATTTGCCTCTCTCTTATTTTCCCTTCATATAACTTCATCATACTAAAGAAGGAAAGCACAAAAAAGCTTCGGAAAATGGCTATGATAAAGATCTGGACTAGTTTTGACAAAGTCAAATAGTCTCCAACAGCCACATGCCGAAACATCAGTTCCGTTAAACTGGCTATGATTTCAATGGTAATGCCTAATACTCCTATAATCCAAGGACGGTTGTGGAACTGATTTATTTTTAATAAGTAAAACAGGAACACGAACGCAAAATAATAAAGGGAGGAAGGATAGCGTGTTTGTACGGAAACGAACAAATCGAAATGATCCTGTGTAAGCCAGTCCAATCCTACCCGAAAGGAAAAAATAGACAGCGCTGTGCCAATACCTAGTAAAATAGGTGAAATGCCCCGCAAAAATAATAGTGAAAAGAATATAATGGGCGTACCCAGACTAACACGGAAGGTATCATGAAAAGGATAAAATTTTAGCTCTCCCGCTAACGGAACAGCAACTATAACAAAAATGAAAGTATATAAATTCCTCTCAAACAATTGATTGATTTTCAAACGATTCACTTCCTAAGATTTTAAACAGATATAAACATAAATAACGAATCCAACACAGGCAAATACCACCTATATTGAATTCGTTATGAGGTTTAGAAAAGTATACAATGGTGAAAAACAAAAGACAACTTCGTTGTTAAAAGATACAGTTTATCCTCTGTCCAAAAGCGATGCTCCGGAAATGCCTGGGTTTGTCATTTCGTAAGGGTTTAAAATCAGATCAAGCTCTTCCTCTGTCAATACATCATATTGCAAGCATAATTCACGTACTGGTTTACCTGTTAAAATCGCCTCTCTTGCAATACGCGCTGCTACTTCATATCCAATATGGGGATTAACAGCCGTAATGACTCCCACACTTTTTTGAACATATTCTTTTAACTGTTCCGTATTTGCTTCAATCCCTGCCAGGCAGTAATCCGTAAACGTACGGAATGCATTGTTCATGATACTGATTGATTCAAGCAAGTTAAAGACAAGCACAGGTTCCATTACATTTAATTCAAGCTGCCCTGCTTCGGAAGCCAGGCAAATGGTATGATCATTGCCAATAACTTGAAAGGCAACCTGGTTGATCAGCTCCGCCATGACAGGGTTCACCTTCCCCGGCATAATAGATGAACCAGGCTGACGGGCTGGTAAGGTGATTTCCCCAAGTCCTGCACGGGGACCTGATGCCATTAACCTTAAATCATTGGCGATTTTGGACATGTTCATCATACATACTTTCAGTGCGGCCGATACCTCCGTGTAAGCATCCGTATTTTGAGTGGCATCGACAAGATGTTCAGCCCCAAAAAGCGGCAATTCGGAAATAGCGGCTATGTGCTTAACCACATTTTCGATATAACGGGGATCTGCATTTAAACCTGTACCCACTGCCGTTGCCCCCATATTGATTTCATATAAATGCTGACGTGATTGCTGGATCCGTTTTATATCGCGCTCTAGGACACGGCTGTAGGCTTCAAACTCCTGGCCAAGACGGATTGGAACGGCATCCTGAAGATGGGTTCGTCCCATTTTAATTACATGATCAAATTGCTGCGCTTTCTGTTTAAAAACGGCCAGCATTTGATGCATCGTATCCAATAGCTTTTCCATTAACTGAAGTGTAGCAATATGGATCGCGGTCGGAAACGCATCATTTGTAGATTGAGACATATTCACATGACTATTCGGACTCACATGCTTGTACTCGCCTTTTTCTTTCCCAAGTAATTCAAGTGCACGGTTAGCAATGATTTCATTCATGTTCATATTCATCGATGTTCCTGCGCCACCTTGAATGGGGTCCACGATAAAGTGTTCATGCCACTTACCTTCTATAATTTCATCTGCTGCCTGTACAATGACCTTGCCGATTCCATCATATAAACGTGTTGTATCCATATTGGCTAAAGCAGCCGCTTTTTTGACAATAGCCAATGCTTTAACCAACTGCTCATGAACACGATAGCCAGTAATCGGGAAATTTTCAACTGCCCTTAGTGTTTGTATGCCGTAATAAGCATCTGCCGGAATTTCTTTTGATCCTAAAAAGTCCTTTTCTATTCGTACTTGAGTACTTTCCTTGGAAGCTGACATGGTACTCCCTCCTATGCTCAATAAAATTATGCTACATTAGACTCTTTAGACTCTTTAGACTCTTTAAAGGAGTCCACATATTGATTTGCTTTTTCTTGGTCAAATTGTCCTTCCCATTTTGACATCACGATTGTCGCCAATGAATTTCCCAGTACGTTAACTGCAGTCCTAATCATATCCAAAATACGATCAATACCTGCAATGAAAGCAACGCCTTCTAAAGGAATTCCCATTGTACCAAGTGTGGTTAAAAGGACCACAAACGACGCACCAGGAACACCAGCCATTCCTTTTGATGTAAGCATTAACACAAGCAGCAACGTAATTTGCTGCATGATGGATAAATGAATCCCATACATTTGTGCTACGAAAAGTGAAGCAAGAGCCTGATAGATGGATGAGCCATCCAAGTTAAAGGTATAGCCAGTCGGGATTACAAATGAAGTGATTGCTTTTGGGCAGCCCAATTTCTCCATCTTATCCATAAGTCTTGGTAAAACAGCTTCAGAGCTTGCGGTTGTAAACGCCAGAATAAGCTCGTCTTTTAATACCTTCATGAGAAGAAAAATGCTGGTACCAGAGATTTTCGCAATGACGCCAAGAACCACGAGCACAAAAAATATCATTGTTACATAAACAGCCAGCACCAGTTTTCCCAAAGGAAGTAACGAGGCAGCGCCAAATTTTGCAACGTTCACCCCAATGAGTGCAAATACTCCAACAGGGGCAAATTTCATAATAAGATTCGTTACCCAAAACATCGCTTCTAATATACCTTCAAAAAATGTCAGAACAGGCTTTCCTTTTTCTCCAATTGCTGCAATTCCCAATCCTAAGAAAACAATAAAGAAAATAATTGGAAGTAAATCACCTTTAGTGATAGATTCAAATACGTTTGTCGGAACAAGATGTACAATCGTATCTGCTACACTCGGAGTTCCAGTCGTTTTCATTGTTTCTTCATACTTTGAAATGTCATTTGCCTTAAGACTGCTCGTATCTACACCTGCTCCAGGCTGAAATAGATTTGCCGCCAATAATCCAATCGCAATAGCCAAAGTTGTAACGCTTTCAAAATAAAGTAGAGTTTTTCCGCCTAACTTTCCTAATTTTTTGATGTCGCCCACACCGGCTATTGATACGATTAATGCAGCGATGACAATTGGCACTACAATCATCTTAATCAGATGGATAAAAATGTCCCCCATAGGAGCTAAAATGGATATCGCTGTCTCGTTACCGTAAAAAATGACACCAACGATAATCCCGAGTATAAGTGCAATAAATATTTGTGTAGCTAACCCAAATCTTTTCATAGAAAAACTCCCCCTTATTTGTTGTAAGCATGTTTTGTATCTTAATCAGAACACTTTGCAGGTTATGTTTTTACTCTATTAGCAAACCTACTTGATTACACAAAAAACTACAAAAAGTCTAAAATAAAAAAATATTTTTTTAATAATTAATATTTTCTTGCTTTTTTGAAGATGGTATGATCAAACAAAATAAGCCGTTCCTGTACAAGATTTATGTCTTGTACAGGAACGGCTTATTTTGGGCATTTCGCAAATGGAATTCATTTATCGGCAAGTTGGACCACCTTATCCACAAGTTCATTCTTTCTTTGGTTTGTTTCAAACGTTTGTTTAGTTGTACCCCTCTTTAACTACTTTTGAAGTTCAGATATTTTATTCCCTTTCGCAAAAGGCCAAGTGAGTTTTGGTACCTTATGACCCTCACCGCTGCCGCCAAATTTAAATACGACAATCCCACCGACAATAACCAGCACACCGATCAACTGATTGAACGTAAATGGAACCTTATTCAGACCTAGCCAGCCTAGTGTATCCCCTAATAGAGCAACCACGAGCTGTGATGTCAGAGCGATAGCGATGGCATAGGTTGGTCCCAGCCGCTTGATCCCTTGAACGAGACAAACAACCACTCCCACTCCGATCAGACCGCTGAACCAGTACCAAGTCTGCATATTTTGCAAGTGAAATAACTTTCCCCCTTCAAAGAGGAGCCCAAACGTCAGTGAAGCAAGGAATCCCATCCCTAATACTAAGGTAGTCGTTGCCCAAGATCCCGCCCGTTCATTAACTTTACTGTTAAAAATATTTTGCAAACTAACCAGCGCACCGGCAATAACCGCAAATAATAGTCCTAGAATCATACTTTTCACTCCCTATGTTGATATTTTTCAAGGTTATTCGTAGATGTTATCCCCTGCGAGTGCCCTCAAACCATTCCTGTCTTTAACTAGGATGGAACCTCGATTACGCTCAATCAGACCTTCCGCGCATAATTGGGTGATGACCCGATTTAAATGCCGATAGCTCGTTCCAATTAAATTGGCCGCATCCTTGATACTGATGTTTATCTGGTTTTTTAAAAGTGAATCCGATTCATCAAAGGATACAGACAATAGATAACTAGCCAAGCGCACCTCTACGGGATACATGATATTGAAGCTCATCGAGTTGTTTTTTAGATGGAATTTCTTCGTAATGATATCCAATAAAAATTGCAGGAGCGGTGCATGGTCACTTCCATATTTCTTTAACCAGCGATGGTGAATACCAATCATCCAAACAGGCGATACCGCCTCAACTGTGTTAATAATTTCAATGCCCCGTACATACTCAATATCGCCAATCACTTCAAGCGGTTTCTTAAAAGAAAGAATGAGTGTATTACCTTCTGGCGAGCTGGTGTAGATTTTAACCTTCCCTTTTACTAGTACATACAAATACTGTGATGCTTCACCCTGGGAACAAATAACCTCACCTTGCTCAAAGCTGTACAGCGACAAATGGGGAATTAATGGTTCATGAAAGATCGATTCTAGTTGATATGTCTGGATATAAGCGTCCAATTGCTCCTGATCATTCAGTTCTTTCACTCTTACTCACCCTCCGCCTTTCACCTTCTACATTCCAAAAGACACTTATTAAGATCTTAGTATCACCACACCAACAATCATCATCCCGATGCCGATAAACTGTGGCAGCTTCATCTTCTGCTTCTCCAGGCCAAACCATCCCTTACTGTCTATGATAAAAGTCAGCGTAAGCTGTGCTATCAGGATCGCTGATATACTTAGGGTCACACCGATTCTCTGAATAGAGGTGACATTACTGAAAATGACAATCGCTGCAAAGGCGCCCCCAATCAAATATAACGGCTTCACTTGTTTGAAGCCTTGCCCTTTTCCGTCTCGAACGAACATGAAGATAATGAGAGCCATTATAAATCCAGTGAACTGGGTAATAGTTGCTGCTTGCCACGTGCCAATGTCTTCACTAATCCGTGTATTGGCAATCCCTTGCAGGGTAATAAAGGCCCCACCTAAAAATGCAAAGATAATCCCCTTCATTGTTTTCTCCCCTAATTTAGATTTCTCTACTATATTAAAGGATATTTCCAAGTAGTTTGGATAGGACATATGTCCTCAACTCATAATAGAATGTGTTATTTCATTTTTTTTAATGTACCCTTTTCTAAGCCGTAGAAAAAAGTGGATCTATAAACTATATTAATAGTGGTACACTTGAGGGAACGTCTATTAAAAAAAAGAGCTTAGAAATTACTACTTATATCTAAATAAGTTTATAATAATTAAAAAATATTTTTGAGGTGAATAGACATTGGATTTTCATTCAAATTCGAACCAACAATTAGAAAAAGTTAATGATGAAGAATATAAAGAAAGAGATTACGCTACTAGACAAAACGCAGAAGAGGAACCGGAAGAAAATGGATTTAAACAATGGATTATGGGATGGAAAAAGAAAAAAGTAGATGAAGATGGCGAAGCGAGAGTAGATTCGCCATCCAGATCCAGATCCTCAAATAAGAAAAAGAAAGGGAGGATGTTCTCATTAAAACTAGTCTTTAAGATATTTGTAGTAGCAGCTGTTTGTTACAACTTCAATTTCATTTGGAATTATATGAAAGATCCTATTGGTAATTTTACGTTCTATCATACATTATATGTACTAGGAATATGTGCAGGTATTAATTTAATTGCCGTTTGGATTCTGTTTTATAAAAGTTCGTTTATGAGATTTTATCTTTCCTTATTAGCAATTTTAGGATCGTTTGGGTATTACTTTTACGTAAATTACACTAATCACTCCTTTATGGGGAATAATATCAAAACTTCGTTGCTTGTTATGATATCAGTTTTCATCGTCATTAATCCTAAAGTAAATTATTACCTGAAAAGCATCGTACTTCTGTTGATACCTAGTATAGGTATCTATTTAAGTGGTAATAAATTCGCACTTGTATGGGCTTTAATGTTGAGTGCGGGATTTGTACTTTTATTTAGAGTGTCAAAATCAAGAGGAAAATCAAAATCAAATAAAAAGGAAAGTCGAGCAAGAAGAAACCAAAAGCAATCAGCATAATATTTATTATTGGTAATTAAAAAATGCTGGTTATGGCAGTATATTTATTGAATGAAAATAAGCCGAAAATGTACAAGTGGTGAATAAAAACTTGTATTTTTTCGGCTTTTTATATTTTAAAAATGGAAGAAAACCATTGTTAGCTTAAATAGAAACTAACCATAGCAAATATGAACTTCATCAAGGAAATCCAGTGTCAATTATTAAAAAAATAATTAATATACATTCCTTATTTGAAATAACCCGAAATCAAAATGTAAATATTCTGTCACTGTAATACAGTTGATGTTAGGCATTTGAAAGTATAAACTTTACTTACTATTTGAGGAGTGATTAAAGTGAAAACAGTAACCGTGGATAAGCTAACATTCAAGAAAAATTTATCGATGATTGAGCAATTTGCAATCAAAGATTTCCTGTTTAAATGGGTTGGTCGACCAACAGAAGGATTGGATGATTTTCTACCACTTGAGTACACAGAAAATGTCTTTGCCAAGATGGAGGCAAAACAGGTAACTGCTTTACTCATTAATGGGGATACACATTTCAGATATGCCACAATAACAGAAGACAATCAAATGGTAATAGGAGTTTTAGATTCGAATGAAGAGTTACATCATAGAGTCATTTCTCTGGATGAGGTTTTAATAGGTAAGGACTTGTAAGGTGCTTGCCTCTAAACTTTTCACTAGCTTTCTTCTCGAACAATGACTTGAATTCCATGTCGTTCTGCTTTGTATCGAATCATTTCTATGAAAGTTGCAGATGGGATTTGTATGAAGGCTTGTTTAGTGGTCTTTTGCATATCAACCTCCATCTTCCAACCCTCATTTTTTCCATTGATGATTGTATCAATGGTTCTTTCTTGAGCAATCTCCACCACTTTTGCACTAGCCCTATGTAAAAAATCCATGACTCGATAGTTTCTTTTTTGTTCTAATGAATTTAATCTTGTCGTGTGAAACTTCCCTTCCTAGTCTATATTAAAGGATATTTCCAAGTAGTTTGGATAGGACATATGTCCTCAGATGGTAAAATCGGGTTCTTTCCTTCCTCACCCTAATAATCAAGGTTGGTTTGGGGATACTAAAATCACCTCGATTAAGAGGCTGTCAAAGTCATGAAGTTATTTAAGGTTATTACATAAAAAGGTGGACAATATGTTTCTTTTTACTAGTGGCTTTATCGCCATCCTTTGTGCATGGAAATGGGGAGATTGGAAAAATTGGCGTCAGTATCTAAGCACCATCCAATATTTTTTAATTGGCGACATGCTTTACAACCTGTTTACGCGGAATTTTCCGTTATGGGGTTATCCGAATCCGCCAAATATACTGCCAAACCATTTGTTTAATAACCTCTTTATTATGTAGATACAGTAAAAAGACCAACTCTCTTAAAGAAAAGGTCCTTTTTCTACAGTTTAGGAACTTAAAAGGAGGTTATAAAAAGTGCCTGACCTAGATTTACACCATATTTTCAAACTTGGTCTTATTTTAGTTATGATTGCAGCTGGAATAACTGCTATCGCAAAAAAACTCAAGCAACCCTACCCCATTGCATTAGTCATTGTTGGGACTATTATTGGTCTTGTAAACATTCCATTTTTAGAACCATTAAAGGATTTTATTACAGAAGGTGAAGTTTTTAACTTTGTCATTATTACGCTATTCTTACCTGCCTTATTAGGTGAAGCGGCATTAAAGCTACCTTATTCACATTTAAAAGAGAATAAAGGGCCCATTCTAGTTCTAGCTTTTGGAGGAACTCTTTTATCGTTTCTCATTGTCGGTTTTTCTACGATATGGTTTTTAGGTTTTTCGATTCCGAAAGCATTTGTTTTTGCGGCTTTAATGTGTGCAACTGACCCTGTAAGCGTTATATCCATTTTTAAAAGCGTCGGGGTAAACAAAAGGCTGGCAACTGTAATTGAAGGAGAAAGTTTATTTAATGATGGACTGGCGGTTGTCCTTTTTAATATTTCTGCTTTTTATTTACTTACCTATCTTGATCTTGGAGCTGTGGGTGCAGGCTATGGATTATGGGAATTTATTAAAGTGATCTCACTTGGGCTCATCATTGGCGGTGCACTTGGCTATGGTTTCTCTAAATTAACCAGTTATTTTGACGATTACCCGTTGGAGATCATCTTTAGCATTATTCTATTTTACGGTTCATTCTTACTGGCTGAAGCGGTACATGCCTCAGGTGTCATTGCAGTTGTTGTTGCTGCCCTGATACTTGGAAATTACGGAGCCAAAATTGGAATGAGCCCAACGACTAAGTTAAATATTAATAATTTTTGGGATGTTACGGCGCTGCTTGCCAATTCAGTCGTATTTTTAATGGTTGGATTAGAAATAACCAAGATTAACCTATCAGACAAATGGGGGTTAATTTTTCTTTCCATTTTGATTGTGCTTGTTGCAAGAAGCATTGCCGTATACATAAGCCTATTATTCATAAAGAATTTTCCAACCAACTGGAAGCACGTTATCAACTGGGGCGGTTTGAAGGGGTCATTATCCATTGCTCTTGTTTTAAGTCTCCCTCATGATTTTACAGGACGGGAAGAAATCTTAATTATTGCATTTAGTGTAGTTTTATTCTCATTAGTTTTTCAAGGACTTTCTATAAAATCCCTATTATCCTTCTTAGGGATTAATAAAAAAGAAGAAGGAGTTAAGGAATATGAAGAGATTATCGCACGTGGACACCGATTTGAAACAGCGATATCGGAAATACGTACTGTTCGAAAAAATTTATTTATTACCAAAACAGCAGCAAATGAGATTATTACACCATATGAACAAGAACTATCAGTATTACAAAGCAAATTGGAGAAACTTTTTGAGAAGTATCCCAGTCTAAAAGAAAAACAACAAACCCTCTTACAAAAACATGCGTTATACGCACAACATGAAGCCATTGAAATATTGATAAAAGAAGATATTATCTCTAAAGAAGTAGCTGAACACGAAATCACCCAAATTACTGACAAGCTAGTGAAAATTGAATTGGCTAGGGATTGAATTACTAACCACTTAACACTCTTACATATCTCCGCCCAATTTTCATTCAGGTGTGTGACCACATTTAACTCCTTCTCTGTCACTATGGTATACTTTAAAAAGTTTGTTTTAAGAGTGGGAGGTTCTATTAGTGGAGTTACTAAAATCATATACTCAATCGAAATCGTCCTATATATTTTGGCTTGTTTCGGGGATTATACTTGTAGCATTTAATTTGCGCCCAGCCATCACATCATTAGGGCCATTAGTTGGAATGATACAGAAAGATGTTGGACTAGCACATTGGAGTACAGGGTTATTAATGAGTTTGCCATTACTTGTTTTTTCCATCATGTCACCCATCGTACCCAAGTTCGCCAATCGGTTAACAAATGAGATGACTTTGCTTATAGGTTTATTCTCTCTTTTAATCGGTATAGGTCTAAGATCCATCGCAAAGGACAAATTCCCACAGCACTTCGGTCTTATGACAAGTGTTTATTCTACCTCAATGGGATTGTTTGCCTCATTAGCGTCAGGAGTTAGTGTTCCTTTAGCAGACGGCATGCACCTGGGCTGGCAGGGAGCTTTAATTGTTTGGGGTATTCCGGTCGTGCTAGCTATCTTGGTGTGGGCCTTTCTTTTCAAATATAATCATGGAAGTCAAACAGATATAAAAAGGCTTAGTTCTAAATCTAATCAAATCTGGCGTTCACCACTTGCTTGGCAAATCGCCATATTTATGGGGTTTCAGTCCTTTTTATTTTATGTAACGATTTCTTGGTTACCAGAAATCCTACATAGTCGAGGAATGAGTATGGAGAAAGCGGGGTGGCTGCTTTCAATCACCCAAATAGTCGGACTACCCTTCAGTTTCTTCATTCCGGTCATTGCAGGACGTTTTCAATCACAAAAATGGATCGCAATCCTGTTAAGCCTATGCTCAATTATTGGTTATGGAGGTTTACTGTTTGGCTCATCCTATCCCATTTTGATTGCTAGCATTATTTTCATTGGGATGGCTTTGGGAGGAATCTTTCCATTGTCTCTAACCTATATCGGACTTCGCACCAAGAATGCCAGCCAGGCTGCAGAGTTATCTGGAATGGCACAATCAACTGGATATATCCTTGCAGCAGCGGGCCCCTTTTTTATTGGATATTTATTTGATCGGACCCATTTATGGACAGTTCCACTTGGTGCACTCATCCTTATTTCTTTAGTCGTTATGCTATTTGGGATGTTAGCGGGTCGCAATCGGTATGTATAAAAAGCGAACAGTGCCAGGCACTGTTCGCTTTTTGTGCATTTTACTATATTTCACATGACATTTGATGTATTTGCATTTGATAGGTCGGAATTTTCAATTTTTTTAGGACGAACGGCCAGCCACACTAGTCCACCGAAAACAAGAAGGATTAGCCCGCATAACTGGAACGCATACTGGAATCCAACGGCTGGACTTGCTGAATGTTCAATGAAATAACCTGTTACATAGGGTCCGACAATCCCACCCAATGAAGTAATCGCCATAAACCACCCTTGAATTTTACCTTGATGTTTAGGTGCAACCAAATCTACTAGAATCGCTGGTCCCATAACCAGGGTAATACATCCAAATGTTAACCCAAGTGATAATAATACAATGGCAAGAAGATTAGAGCTAACCATTGCTCCGAAAAAGTAGCTGACTGCTCCAGCTAACATTACTGGTCCAAGGACAAAAATCCGTCCCTTTACCATACTTTTCGTCTTATGATACAGTCGGTCAGAAAGGGTTGAAAAGGTAATTTGCGAAAGGGTAATCATAATCCAAGGCAATGCGACGACAATTTTTAACGTACCTTCGCTGAGGTGGCGGACATTTTCTAAATAATTGGGAAGCCAGTTCAGCCCAATTGTAAAGGACCAATAAGTGGCAAAACCACATAAGGCAACGAAGATGAAATTTTTCGAAAACAAGGCAGAGGTGAATTTTGTTTCGTTTTGGATAGTGGATAACTGGGCACTGCCTTTTGCTGCAACCAACTCATTATCTGTAACCGCTTTCTCTTTTGCGATCCATAACCACACGATAATCCAAATAAAGCCTACTACTCCAGTTGAGATAAACGCCGAGCGCCATCCATAACTCATGATGAGATGCATTAAGACCGGCGCTGAAATGGCGACACCGAGCGGTCCGCCCACTGAAACCAGTGTTAATCCAATCCCCAATTTTTCCTTTGGAAGATACTTTGAGGCAGCTGTCATCGCTAAAGCGTAGGAAGGTCCTTCCCCAGCCCCTAATATGATTCTGGTTACCAATAAATAAGTAAAGCTGCTGACAAAGATCGTTGAGAATTGAACGATGGACCAAATTGCGACCATACCAGCAATGACTTTTTTCGCTCCAAATTTATCCGCAAGACTGCCGCCTAAAACAGCTGAAAGCGAATATAGTAAGAAGAAAACACTCCCGACAACTCCCCATTGCTCTGGCGATAATCCTAATTCCTTGATAATCGATACTGAGGCAAACCCAATAATCGCCTTATCTGCATTACTAATGACCGTTAATAAAAATAACAGAAAGATGATCACCCATGTTTTTTTTGAAACTGCACTTTTCTTTTGCTCCATTTAAGGCCCTCCTTGAAATTTCTCCCTTTTTCCCACGTTCGTTTTCATCGAATGATACCACTTTGACTTCAAGACCTTTCCACCCCATCAATGAAAAAGTCCTTTTAGGTCATTACTTAAATGTAACTTCCACCTTACCAATATGTGAAAATCCGGCAGTGAACCGATCCCCTTTTTCGGCCACTACTGCTGCAGATAATGCCCCTGATAAAATCACTTCTCCTGCTTTCAAAACAACATTGTATTCGGATAACTTATTTGCCAGCCAGGCCACACATTTGGCAGGATGGCCTAGTACATCTGAACCATATCCTGTATTGATCAGTACACCATTTTTAAACAAATTCATTTCAATCGATGGTAAGTCGATATCCGTTAACGAGAATCGCTCATCACCAATGACAAACAATCCGCTTGATGCATTATCGGCAATCGTGTCTGCTAAGGTAATCTTCCAGTCGGTTATCCGGCTGTCGACGATTTCTAAGGCTGGGGCTATATACTCTGTCGCATCTAGGACATCCTCGATAGTCACAGATGGACCTTTCAAATCCTTGCTGAGAACAAAGGCAATCTCGCCTTCTACCTTTGGCTGGAACATGGCATCTAAGCTGATGACCCCGTTATGACTTACTTCCATGGAATCCAATAGATGACCGTAATCTGGTTGATCCACACCTAAGAGCTGCTGCATGGCAACAGAGGTTAACCCAATTTTTTTCCCAACAATACGCTGGCCATCTCCAACCTTCACATTAATTGCGAGAAGTTGGACTTGATACGCCTCATCAACAGATAATTCTTGATACAAATCAGTAAGTGGTGTAATGGATTGCTTAGCAGCTTCTGCCTGCTGCAAAAGCTCATATACATGTTGAACACGATGAATGACTTGATTGCTCATAGTAAAAACCCCTTTTGTAAAAAAATAAAGCACTATTTCATAGATTCAATAACATGTTAACCTATGAATCAATCAATAGTGCTCTCAAAGTGTCGTCTTATTATTTTGTTACCAAGGATGCGTCGTTTTGATTAGCAGCTTCTTTTCCATTTTTCAATAAGAAGTCTATTAATACAGTGTTAAACTCTTCAGGTTTCTCCCATTGCGGCCAGTGTCCGGCATCTTTGATGACGACTAACTCACTATTTGGAATCATATCCTGAATCGGTTTGGCTTCTTCAACGGTTGAAGTTGGATCATGGTCTGTCCATGCTAACAATGTCGGAACATTGATTTTACCGCACCATGATGGATCCCAGCTGTACAGCTTTCTAACTTCAATATCCTGCAGGCAGACGATATGATGAACGGCCGCTTGATAAGATGGCTGTGTATAGATTTTGTAACGAGATTCAATTAGTTCATCGTTTACTTGGCTCTTATCGTACATTAACCACTGAAGTCTTGTTTTTACATTTTCATAGTTGGCTTCAAGAACCGCTTTTAACGTGGAGTCCTTCAGCTTTTGCATAACTTCAGGTTTGTTATTAACGTTCCCTGGCGTGTTTAGCACCATTGCTTTCACATACTCTGGATGTTCAGCCGCAAACCAGGCAGCGACCCAGCCTCCTAATGATTCACCTGAAAGATATACCTTTGATAACCCTAATGCTTGAATAACACCCAATAAATGCTCGCTATAATAATCAATTCCGTATGGGCGATCTGGTTTAGCTGTGTAGCCATGTCCTACCATATCGATGCAAATCACACGGAAATGTTCACTTAAGCCTCGGATGTTTCGGGCATAAGCCTCAATATGTCCACCCGTACCATGAAGCAAAATCAAGGGCTCTCCTGTTCCTGCTTCTAGTACTCTCGTTTTAATATCGTTTGCATTAACATAATAGAGTTTATATTCCAAGTCAGCTAAGTCTGTCCAGATTGTCATTTAAATCTCCCCTTTTTAAAAATAATAGTTACATAGTGGTGTTTTACCTTGTCCACCACTGATGTTGTTGAACATTTCATTTTCGAGAGTGGCTCCCGCCGCTAACCTTAAATGCTTACTTTGTTTTCAGATGCTTGTTCAGGATGATTTTGATCAACCGGCTGACTAAACTGAACTATCGCCATACCTGTTACCCATTCCGGAATTGGCTCATAGCATGCGACACTTGCATCCAAGCTTTGCAATGCACCAAGCAGGACAAGCCAGTTATGAATTTCCTGACCGCCATTACCTAAATGCTCCTCAATAAAATCAGCACTCCAGTTTCTTAATGCAGTAAAATCCTTCTCGGTAATCAATCGTAAAAATTCACGGTCCATTTGTTCATTAACGGGCCCTGATTTTATTCGTGTGACATTTGTTTCCCGTAACTTTAAATATTCATCAAGCTGGTCTATTTCCTGACGGCCATTTTTTAAGACTTGTATCAAGGATTGGTCTTCTGGTTTTTCACTCTCAATCTTTGGAATCGGCACCCAGTGAGATAAACCACCCGAAGCGACAATTGCAACCTTAAGATCTTTATCCCATGACTCAATCGCTTTACGAATCACTTCGCCGACTTGGAAACAACGGTCCATCGTTGGCAGAGGCGGCGCCGACGTATTCACAGCTATTGGAACCACTGGAATTTTTAAATCTGGATTTAAGAAGTAAATTCCTTGTGTATGGCCGTGATCGACTTTCATTTTTAACGTAAAGGCAAAATCAATATTGCTGTCTAAACCGGTGTGAAGGATATGCTTCGCTAAGTCTTCCTGCACAGGAATATGGTATTTCGGCAGCTGCCAGTCTCCCCAGCCTTCACATTCACCAATCCCAATGGTAAATGCAGGCATTTGGTCGTAGAAATAACTATTGAAGTGATCATCCGATATCAATACAATCACGTCTGCTCCTGAATCTTCGAGTACCTTCTTCATTTCAGACGCAGTTTGGAGGAAGTGCTGTCCTTTATCTCCGCCTCCCGCCTCATTTGTCATGATCATCGGACTATGCGACATTGCGACGCCTGCAATAATTTTAGCCATTTGATCCTCTCCTTTTTTAAGATATCCTTAATTTCCTAGACTCAGCTATTTCTCTATGCCAAATAATGGATAGTTTCCCCTTTAAAAATAAAGGCATAACATCGATACATTTGAGCGTTGTACCATCATTCATTACGGCTACTTTTGTTTGAAAAGAACCGCTTTCATTTTTTAAGGTAACCTCATAGCTTCCTGGACCTGGAAGAGTATAGTATGGGTAGAGTGTGAATGATTTTTCATCCCATTCGCACGGAGTTTCATAGAATCGACCGAGTAAATCGTGTAGTTCTGCAACCTTCCCGTTTAACAGCCGCTCACGAATACAGGTGGAACTTATTTTCTCGCCCCGGAGCTCTACCTTTGCTACCTTGGTGACATCAATTCGTCCGCCTGAATCCTGTTTTAACCGTTCCAAATTACCAGCACCACGAGAGCCATATGAAAAATCAAATCCTGCGACTGCATGAACGACACCAAGTCCATTCAAGTATTGCGCAACAAACTGTTCTGGCGACAATCCGGCAAACTCTTTATCAAATTCAACAATATAAAACGTATCGACTCCCATGTTCCGAAGCTTCGCCTCTTTTTCCGCAAGCGGCATTAAATAATGGACGTGAATTTTCCCATTGGAGATAACGGTTTTCGGATGTGGGAAGAAGCTCATGACAGCTAAAGGCACTTGTTTTTCGTCTGCCTTTTGATAAGCGGTGTTGATGACTGCACAATGTCCATGATGGAGACCGTCGAAACAACCAAGGGCCATCACATTTGGCCTCGCCTTTTCCTGCCATTCTGCCAAATTACTCCGGTTTACATGAATTGTTTCCATAACAGTCTCCTCTCATCATCCTTAGTTTGTCACAGGCAATACTTCTACTAATGAGCGGTACTTTCCATTATAAAAAATCAGTGGTTCTGCATCTTCAAGGTGAATATCCGTTACTTTTCCAATAAACAAGGTGTGGTCCCCTTCAACATGTTCAGCTGATACTTCACAAGCAACTTGTGCAACGGCACCAGATAATACCGGCTTTCCATCAAGGCGGTCAAAGACCACTTCCTTGTGCTCCTTCAATTGTCCAGCGAAAATCATTGAAAGCTCTTGCTGGTCAGCGGCTAAGATATTCACAGTGAAAATCTTGCTTTCTTTTATTTTGTTTAAGATTTTTGCCTTTTCCCCGATAGAAATAACGATAAGTTTTGGGTCAAGCGACACAGACATGAATGCATTGGCTGTCATTCCGTGAACGTCTCCCTCTACTTCTGTTGCAATAACGGTTACCCCTGTGGCAAACTTACCCATTGCACTGCGAAACTGACGATCATCCATTTTAAAAATCCTCCTCTGATAAAAATTTCTATAAAGCTTGTTATCTATGATTCGTACCCTTCGAATTTAACCCCTAACTCCACTGTTAAAACCAAATAACTCCTGACCATATGCAGCAACCGCATCTTCGTATAAAGAAGTTTTATGTGTGGCAACGGCGATGATATCCCTTAAGAACAATTCCATTGTTCCGCCTTTATAAAGAGCGCCTCCGCCAAGAGTTAACAGAGATCTTACGGCAATATCCGTGCAAATCTTAATCGCTTTTGTGCGAATCGCAAAGAATTCAGATGGAGGAGTTATACAGCCATCAGTTTCATAGTTTTCAAGCAGATTAATATATTTTTCTAACAAAGCTTCAGCCACGTGGAAATCTGTTGTCATTTCGGCTAATACCCGCTGACTTCTTGGTGACTCACTTTCCCTTACTCCATCCATTAAGCGCACACGTTTTTCAGTAAGCACTTTAAATTCCTTAAGTATCCGTTCTACCCCGCCCAGGGCCATGTAACCGAATCCCAAATAGAAGGAAGGAAAGAATGGGACATGATAAAAAGGATAGTCTGTGTCATATTCTTCTAGCGGTGGTCTTCTTGTAAGCTCTGCTTGATCTAAACGTAAAATCCGCTCCATTGGGACATACACTTGATCGGCAATAATTTGGTTACTGCCAGATCCTCTTAAGCCAAATGTATCCCAGTTATGGACCACTTCCACCTCGGATGTTTTTAGCATTGGCAAACAATATACAGGTTGTTCGCTGTCAGGGAACTGAATCATAACCCCAACACCAACCCAATCACTATAATTGACACCACTGACAAAACTCCACTTACCACTGATACGATAACCATCGCCATCCTGTTCTGCTTTTCCTAATGCAGCAAAGATATCGCAAATTAATCCGCCCTGATGAATGATTTCGTCTGCACCCTTTTCAGGAAGAAAAGCTGGAAGCATATTATGAAGCGGATAAAGATAGGTAAGCCAAGCTGCTGAAATATTGTAATTCGCTACCTTACGAACGACCTTAGCAAACGTTTTCAAATCTGCCTGTGGTCCGCCATATTTTTTTGGAAGCATCATCCGTGAAATTTGCGTTTCTTTGATGAGGTTCACCACATTTTGTGATATAGTCGCATTTTTCTCTGCTTCTAGTGCTTCTTGCTCTGCCAATTTTCCGATTCGTTCCGCTCCGGCTAGTAAATCTTTAACTGTGACATCTTCCCCTTTTAATACAAAACTTGCCATCGTTCTACACCCCTTCTGTTTGATTGGTTGAGAAAAATAATAGGTTATGGACTAACGTCCGTTGGTCAATTTAGCTGGCACCGCTTACATTTGAAATTGAACTAGGTTTTTACTATTTCAACCTTGTAAATAAAGTTTATATAATTTGGAATTTTCATACTAGGGCAAAAAATGTCTATGTTTTTTAATTTACTAGACAAAATTTGTTCATCCAAGAGAAATCAGCGGTGGAAAAAGGCAGAAGAAAAACCACCCGGCTTATTCCGGATGGCTCTAATCTAATGTGAGTTCCCCTATGGCAATCAACGATTTTATAATCAGTAGTAATTGATGCATTTCATCTGAATCGCGAAGGTCTTTTTCTAATAAGCTTTCGATCCGGCTAATCCTATGCCGGAGCCCGCTCATCGATAAAGACAAATCACTCATCGTTTGCTCAAGCTTCCCCCCATTCAACAAAAAACTATACAAAGTTTTTAGAAGTTCCAGGATTTTTGGATCTGTCATGTTATATAGAGGTCCTAATTCTTGCTCAGCAATTAGTTTAATCCCACTGATATTTTTCGCGTTAATCAGTACCCCTACGATTCCTAAGGATTGAAACGGGACGATATGCTTCTTGACTGCTAATCGTAAAGCAATGGTTGCTTCCTCGTAACATCTGGAAGCTTGGCAAATATCATCCTCTAAATGGCTGATACCACATTTAAAATGACCTTGTGGATATTTTTTTAACATATAATCGAGGTATTCTTTTATCACATCATAGATCGCTTTCTTTTGAATGGTTTCATTGGTAATCAATAACACCATGTTGCCATCCCGGTGTCCAACCAAGATATTATGCTTTTTCTCATTGAAATAATGAAAGGTCGTTTCAAAAATCTGTTCCTGCAGAAGAAACTCATCTTCAATCGAACTTTGGATTTTTTTATATTCCACTACCGATAGATAATATTTCTGCTCAAGATCTACACCAGTATATTTCCCACGATTGATGATCTCATTTGTAGACAGCCTGCCCTCTACTATTTGTTCAAGAAAATTCCCCTTCATTCTCTCAAACGTTTCTACCTTTGTTTTCTCATTTAAGAGAATGAGTGAGGCCGCATTGGCAAATCGGTCTAAAAACAAATAATCCTCTTCGTGATGATGATTTTTCAATTCATCATAAAGCAAGCTACAATAACCGATTACTTCATTTTGTAAAAGGATTGGGGTGATGAGACGTTCCTGAATCGAAGTTTGGATCACTTTTTTTCTAAAAGGTAAAAGTGACTTCGTGCTTAATCGATTTTCTTGGAGATAACCTTCCATATCGTCTCGATAATCCAAATATTTTTCCTTCGATAGCCCTGAATAGGTAATCGTTCGATGTAACGTATCTTCAACGATAATGGGGATTTGCATCATTTTATATACCATATCAGCTAGGGTTTGCAAATCACTGCCATTAATAATCTCTTCGGTTAATTTGTTTTGAAAATTGGCCAAGCGAGTGACGACATTTTTTTGATCCAATAATTGGTCATAGGTTAACTCAAGTTCTTTTACAATCGGTGTTTCATTATAATAATCGAGTTCATGCTCATCTTGAAGTTCCTTTTCCCATTCCTTTTTGGGCTTCATCACCCATCGGCACTCCGAATCGCCCTTCCCCACACAAGTGATTTCTCTCGACAGAAGCGATTCTCCAAATACCGTTGTCATATAACCGCTCGCAAATCCGCTCAATGTGTGACAAACCGGACCATTAGATACTCCGAGATGCTTTATATGCTCCTCAGCCTCATAAGAATCAATCCATGTTCCGGATGAAAAGAAATAATGGATCCGGCCTTGTTCATCTAACTCATAAGAGCAATCATGTTTAATCCCTCTTATATGCCCATTTTGAATGTGGAGAATCGGCCCATGTTTGATGAGATTTTCTAGTGAGGATTCGGTCTGCACCACTTCATTGGCAATTTTAACACCCATTTCCCAGCCATAATGAAATAAAAATCCCTTTATCCTCTTAATGCCAATATTCTTTGCCAGTTGCTGCCTGAGAATCCCGAAAACGGATGCAGATGTAACAATCTTACGGTCACCTGCAACTACCTCGTGGCTATAACTCTCCTCCGAAACTTTGACGTTCATGCTAACACATCCTGTTTTCATGATAGATAGCATACGTCCTTCTAGTTGAAAACAAATCTTTTCGTATGCCTTAAATTTCAGTTACTTTAATCATAAGGGTTTTCAAATAGACCATCAATCAAAATCCACCATTTTTTCACGAAGAGCACCTTAACCTAGAGGATCTTCTCCAAATCGTTCCCATATGTTACAGGCTTTATGAACCTCTCTTATCGACCGAGGACCCTCTTTTTTTCGGTGGACGGGCTTTATGAACTAATCTTCCCCTTAGAGGAACATCCGCTACCACAGCTTGAAACTCTATCATAACCGCCTCCATGCCCATAATCCTTTACGTGTTAAAATTTATAAAAGTTTAATAGCATTAGTTAGAAAAGTTTATCTGTTCTGCAACTTTAATTAAGGCTGATTCATTATTTTCACCCTTAATTAAATATAAATACTCATCCTCAATTATTAGTAGTTCTGATTCCCCATCGCTAGAGTTATAAAGTATGGCTTCTCTATTGGAGATAGAGATTTTTTCTGATTCCTGAAACCTTTTGGCATTTTTTCCTACTGCCTCAACTTCCCCAGCTAACTCCATCCCCAATGTAGTTTTTTTGGGTTGTCTAAAACCAAGTGTTATTCGGGCAGGCAGCCAAAAAGCGGGAGGAACTGTAAAACTACGTGCCCGAATATCTGCTACCGTTACGGTTGTCGCTTTGACTTTTACCAGGATTTCATTTTCCTTAGGAGAAGGTTTTTCTACCTCTTTCAGTTGAAGTACTTCGGGGGCCCGATTTTGTGTACTCAATTGCGCGCATTTATTCTCCTCCAATTCGTTATATTCATTAATATCTACGAACAAATAGAACAAGGGTTCACTCCTTAAATCGCACGTCTTTTCGTATTTTATTAGGAAAAATATGTTAATATTATTCTGATGAATATTTACGTGTTGCTCGCAAATATAAATGGAACAACAGAAATATATTTGGACGTCGGATGAAAAGTGATTTTATTTGAAAAAAGTCTACATTAATGCAGGCTCTTTTTCATACTATATTTTTGGGGTGAAAAAATGCCAAGAGTAAATTACCGAAGTTCAGACGTTGACTTAATGGCAAGGATGATGAGAGCAGAAGCCGAAGGTGAAGGAATACAAGGAATGTTATATGTTGGAAATGTAATTGTTAATCGTCTTAAAGCAGATTGTTTAGACTTTAAAGGTTTAAGATTAATTCGCCAAGTAATTTTTCAAGTACAAGGAGGGAATTTTTCCTTTGAAGCTGTTCAAAAAGGGAATGTATTTTATCAAAGAGCAAGAACTTCTGAGAAAAGATTAGCAAAACAGAATTTGGATTATTGGAGAGAACACCCAGGGAAATATGCCCTTTGGTACTTTAATCCATATGCTCCATGCCCTCCAACATGGTACGGTCAACCTCAATCTGGTCAATATAAAAATCATTGTTATTATGAACCAAAAGCTGGAACATGTGATAGTGTATATAAAGGAAGTTAAGCTTACTCTTTGAGTAAGCTTTTCACCTTTTCAGCACAATATCCTTTTTCGGTTGTTAAATAGGACAAGGAGAATGTCCATCAGTCCAACTGGAATTTTTAAAAGTAACTTTTTTATTTTCATTTAGAGTAAATGTAGTAATATAGGTTTTAGATGATTTTGAGTAAAGAAGGAGAATAAATTGACTGTAGAGAACAATAAGTACCAGGATCAATCATTGTTTAGTATCACGTGGCCTCTTTTTATCGAAATAACGCTGCATATGAGTATGGGAATTGTTGCTACGTTAATTTTAAGCGGATATTCAGACAACGCTGTTGCAGGAGTTGGAGTAGCCAATCAGATTCTTAATATTTTTATTTTAGTATTTAACATCACAGCCATCGGAGCGACCATCCTTATCGGTCAAAATTTAGGAGCAAACCGATTGGACCGGGCACGACGCCTTGCAAGATCTTCCTTTGGTGTGAATTTCTGGTTTGGAGTTGTGATGACCATCATTGTGGGTGCTTTTGGCGGTTTGTTTTTAAAATTTTACGGACTTAGCGGTGAAGTTTACGATTTTGCTTACACCTTCCTTACTATCATAGGTCTATCTCTTTTCCTTGAAGCCATCTCTTTAGCTTTAAGTGCTGTTTTGCGCAGCTACGGACATACAAAAGAAACTATGGTCGTTACGGTCATCATGAATGTGATTAGTATTATCGGTTCCTTTATTGCCATTAAAGGGTGGTTCGGCCTTCCTGTAACAGGGGTTGCTGGGGTGGCTTATTCCATGTTTGTTGCCCGGATTTTTATCATTGTAGCACTGTTTTACTTTGTTTATAAACAACTAGCTTTAAAGTTTCATATAAAAGATATCTTTCAAATTAATAAAACCGATGTAAAGGAGCTCCTGTCGATCGGTATTCCATCCGCTGGAGAAAACCTTTCCTACCAATTTTCACAAGTGGTGATTACAAGCTTTGTCGCACTTACCGGTGATGCAGCATTAGCAGCACGGGTGTACATATTAAATATATCGATGATTTGCTTCCTGTTTACAGTTGCAATTGCCCAAGGGACACAACTTTTGATTGCCCGCTATATCGGAGCTAAGCAATACGACAGAGCCTTAAAGAGGGGTCTCAAGACATTAAAAATTGCAGTCATTGTTTCAGCTGCGGTTTCTCTCGCTGTTGCTTTAATTGGTAAGCCCATCTTAACTATATTTACAACCGATACTAACATTATTGCTATAGCTCTTCCAGTATTGTGGGCAATTGTATTTATTGAACCTGGCCGTGCCATGAATATCGTTCTTATGGGTTCTTTAAAATCAGTAGGTGATGTACGGTTCCCAGTTGTCATTGGTGTGATCTGCATGTGGGGCATTGCCGTAGTATTTAGTTACTTTTTCGGAATTACACTTGGTTTAGGACTATTAGGAATTTGGCTGGCCCAAGGACTCGATGAATGTATCCGAGGATTTTTCGCCTTGAACCGGTGGGTCTCCAAACCTTGGTTAAAGAAAAAAATTGCCGACCAGAAAGTATCGCCAAGTGCGTCTTAGATTACTAGGTTACTTCGCTAACCTTGCTGCCAAAATGGCGGCTTTTTCTTTTTGTACGAACGAACCAGATTTACCAAAAGTGTTTGCTAGTGTTTGCTAGTGATTGCTAGTGTTTACTAATGATGCTTGTAGGCAACTAACTATTGCTATCATACGAAACGAAAAATAAAAAGCACTCTATAAGACGATGATTGCCTTAATAGTGCGGTGTTAAAATTAGCCTCTTAAAACTCTAAAGGCTTCCCTTACTTTTCTTGCAAATTGCAGTGGTGGTTCAACTGATTCAAAGTGCATGTACATTGCTCTTGGTTGTTCAAACAACCAGTGATTATGAACAGCAGTAACGATAATGTCCCGTTTACGAAGTTCCGTTAATAAGGGGTTAACTTCTTCTTGTAAAAGAACTGTTTCACCTAAATTTAACGCATTCCCTTTTCGATCTAAATTTTCAAAAGAAAAAAATTGAGGATTAACTAGTGGAGAATGTGTTTCACGTCCAAGAATTGTAAAGTTAATATCACGAAACTTTTGAACTAAACAAACTCCATTTTCATCTAGGCTTCCACTCCCACCGAGGATCCTAGCAAATTCTTGACATAGGTCTCTTCTCTCGTTCCAACTCATCATGTAATCTCCTTTGTGATAGTTTTTATTAAAAGGATTTCCCTTTGCTATTACACTATGATTTACTTTTTAATTTTGAGTGGACAAGAGTTTAATGAAAGTTATTTTTTTACTGCTTTCTTACGGAATCATTATTATATAAGCCAAATGGTATAGGGTAATTCTGAAATCTTTTTAATTCCATTTTTCCTGTAATAATTGTTTGGTAATGGTATATCCAATGAGGAATGCTGATGCAGATGTGTTGCCATCAACCGTAAAGGGAATAATCTGTGCATCGGCAACTATTAGATTATCGACTCCATGTACACTTCCAAAACGATCAACTACGCCATCTCTATTAAATGGTGCCATTCGTAGTGAACTTTGTTGATGGTGATTATGACCGAAGTTTTCTTTAATGAAATTTTCAAGCTGTTCATCATCATTCATTGTTTCAAGTGTGGGATTTACCAGCTGGTATGTTGGATCAATGTTTGATAATTTTTCTGCAATATTTTTAATATACGTCCTATAAACCTCTTTAATGGAGTTGAGGTCATACTCGTTTTCAAGAAAACCTTCATCAGCAAGTACAATCTTTAAGGGATCATTATTTTGTATTTTAATCGTTCCTCGGCTTTTTGGTTTTAAAAATAGAATCGCAATGATTAAATTTCCCTCTGCTGGAATTCCTATAAGTTGTACTGCTCTACTGCGATCACTTCTTCCTGAAAGAGGATGAGGCAAGAAGGCTCCACCTGTATAAAGGGAAAACGGGTCGTTTTGAAGTTCAGGAATATCCTTTTGATTCATCGTAAAGGCAGCGGTGTTTAACGTATGATTGGTTAAATATTTACCAACATTGGGATTATCAAAAACAATTGGAATGCCAGCCTGTTTTAAATCCTTGGAAGGTCCAATCCCAGATAACATGAGAAGCTGGGCACTGTTTATCCCTGCTGAAATAATCACTTTTTTCCGGGCAAGTGCTTGTACCATTCGCCCTTCTTTAAGAAATTCAATTCCAATTGCCTTCTTACCCTCGAATAGAATGCGGAGGGCGGTTGATTTAAAAATAACCCTTAATTTTCGACTATTTACTCCAATTCCATCGGGAGTCATAATATCTGAAGATAAAAATGAAGTTGAGGAACTCTCACGCTCTCCATTCGATTGCTGATATAATTGCCATCGGTTAAAAGGACCTAGTGGAGTTCTGGGGTCATTATAATCAAGAATAATAGGAAAGCCTGTTGCATCTTTTATCGCTGAAACTAATTTTTTCGTTACATGTGGAGGATTAGTAGGAGTTTGCCTGATATTTAAACGACCATGAAAGCCATGAATTTCTGGATTATTCGTTTTCCCATCATAATTTTCTAACTGTTTGAAGTTTTGAATTGCTTGTTGGGGTGACCACAACGGACCCAAAAGCCTTTCCCATTCCTTTAATACTGCTGGTGTAGGTCTGACATATTGTTCCCCATTGATGGAAGATCCCCCGCCTGAAAGACGGCCTGTTTTCCATTCAAAAGTTCTTTCATCCACCTCTGGTTGTGGTACACCTTCTCCTTGCCAAAAATATTGTGGGAAAAATTTCTCTTCAAGTTCAGGAGCAAATCTAGAATCTCTAATTGGCTGATCCCGATCATTATTTTCTCCTGCTTCCAAAACGAGAACCGAGGTTTTTTTATCATCTGTAAGTGTCTTAGCCATAACTGCACCAGCAGGTCCAGTCCCCACAACAATATAGTCAAATATATTTTTTGACCGGCTTTCATTCATATTACATTCCCCTTTTTATCAGTTTAATTATCTTATGGAAAAACACCGGGGGAGTAGTGGGTAAGATACACCTATTCACCCTTCCTTTTTGTTATTTTAGAATATATTTTATAAGAGAAGTTCTGAAAGTGGATGGTATATTTTCAACCGAATTGGATGGTTAACAATTGACCCAGGTAAGATATTATTTAATTATAGAAACTAAAAACAAATTAAAGCTTTAACGGAGATGATGGAAAATGACATGGGCTGTAATTTCGATAATTCTTTTAAGTATTGTTAAAATATTAATGACTTGTCTTCCAACCGGTCCTGTGGAATGGCTTATAAGGAAATTTGAAATTCATTCAAAACTTAGTGAACCGAATGTCACCGTAACAATTGACGGAAAACTCTTAGAAGGTAAAGACAAAATTCAAGTTATTCATTCCTTTAACGAAGCAACATTTTTAAAACAGCATTATATATTTCCAGGGACCGAGGAATTATATTTGCATCCAGAGAACAGTGAGACTCCAATAGTTATTGATACGAAAAGTGGCAAAAAAGATGTTAGGTTATTTGTTTTCAGCTACAACGATCACATTGATGTAGTCAAACAGTACAAGAAGAAAGTAGTTTCGTATAGTCTCCTTTCAGATCATCTCCAAAAAACTTCTTTGGCCGTACAGGGGATTTAGTTTAATAGATCAGAAGAAAGTCGGTTTCAACTATTTGTGAAAAGTTGTACTTAATCTTTCGGAGTGCGATTGTTGACTAGAAAACACCTATACCTATCCTCAGCTTTTCTAGAAATTGAATAATAATTTTACTCTGATATGAAAATGAACACGGGAGCCTTATGCCTGTGTTCATTTTTGTTGGTCAAGACCCTTTTTTCTCTAACTATCCTCCACCATTTATTTAAAATTATAAAATAATAAAAAGAACCCTGATGAGCGTTATCAGGGTCTCTTGAAAAGTATTTAATCAACCGTTTGGTTAGTTTTTCAGCCCATGTATACCAGGGGTTGTCCGATTTAATTAACCGTTTAGTTAGTTTTTTCTCCACTCTTTTTATGATCATGCAAAGCTTTTGACTTACAATCTTATAATTCTCTTAAAAACTATCGAGTGATTCTATTCACTAGCAACCTTGGATTCTACATCCAAAGGTCTAACTAAAGACCAACTCTTTTTCCAACTCTTTTTCGCTTAGACCCAGCGTCTTTGCTGTTGATGTATGAATTTCGTGCAGAAGCTCGGGGTTTTCCATTAGTGACATGCCAAAAGAAGGAATCATTTCTTTGATTTTCGGTTCCCACTTATTCATATGTTGCGGGAAGCATTTTTTGATTACTTCAAGCATAACGTGCACGGCAGTAGAAGCACCCGGAGAAGCGCCTAGTAATGCTGCGATCGAGCCATCAGCAGCAGTAATCACTTCCGTACCAAATTGAAGCGTTCCTTTGCCGCCAGCTTCAGTATCCTTGATAACTTGCACACGTTGGCCCGCGACTACTAAATCCCAATCCTCGCTTTTGGCGTTCGGGATAAACTCACGTAACTCTTCCATGCGCTGTTCTTTCGATAACATAACTTGCTGAATCAAGTATTTTGTCAATGACATCTCTTTTACGCCTGCCGCCAACATAGTTAAGATATTATCCGGATTCACAGAAGTTACCAAATCGAACATTGAACCAGTTTTTAAGAACTTTGGTGAAAAGCCGGCAAATGGTCCAAATAGCAACGATTTTTTATTGTCGATAAATCTTGTGTCAAGATGCGGAACAGACATTGGCGGAGCACCAACCTTAGCTTTGCCGTATATTTTTGCATGATTCTGCGCTACAACATTCGGATTATTGCACACCATAAATATTCCACTTACCGGGAATCCTCCAATATGTTTTCCTTCAGGAATACCGGATTTTTGCAGTAAATGCAGACTTCCTCCCCCGCCTCCAATAAAGACGAATTTTGCCGTATGGCGTTCGACCGTACCGCTATCGAGATTCTGCACTTTCAATTCCCACAAGCCGTCGCTCGTACGTTTAATATTATTAACACTATGTTTGTAGTTTATATTGACATTTTTACTCTCTAAGTGATCAAACAACATCCGTGTTAAGGCACCAAAGTTGACATCCGTTCCAGCGTCCATTTTAGTTGCCGCTATCGGTTCATTCACTTTACGGCCTTCCATGATAAGCGGAATCCAATCCGTCAGTTTATCATGATCATCCGAAAATTCCATCCCTTGAAATAGAGGATTGTTTGACATAGCTTCAAAACGTTTCTTTAAAAACGTAACATTTTGTTCCCCTTGAACTAAACTCATATGAGGCAGTTGTCTGATAAAATCCTGTGGATTATTCATCAGCTTGCTGTTTACAAGATAAGACCAAAACTGCATGGAAACCTGAAACTGTTCATTAATTTTTATTGCTTTACTAATATCTAAAGATCCATCCGGTTTTTCGACTGTGTAGTTAAGTTCACATAGTGCCGCATGCCCCGTACCCGCATTATTCCACTCGTTAGAGCTTTCCTCTCCTGCGTTAGCGAGCTTCTCAAACACAGAAATTTCACATTCCGGTACTAATTCTTTTAAGAGTGTCCCTAAAGTCGCACTCATGATTCCGGCGCCAATTAAAATGACGTCTGTTTTAGTTTCTATGTTGTTCATTTTCATCAACCTTCCCCTAAAATTTGGCTAGACGTCACACTAACCTAAGCGCGACCTAGTCACACACCTTTTCTATCTTAATTATAACCATTTATAGTGTAAAAATGTTGTTTATAGATTTTTATACTTATATTATATGATAATTTCAAATTATTTAAAAGCCGGTAAATAGTGAGAATCCGTTTATGAAACTAACATTCTCTTAAATAGTTCGAATAAAAGGTGCCTGACCCCCAGTGTGTTAAAACTTTAATGTTCCGGGGGTCAAACACCTATATTTGTATTATTAGACATGCAAAAACACTCATAATTATTTTCCCGATAGCTGCCAATACTATGAATAAAGAATGGGAGTTGGGATGTTTAATGGGTGGACCAATATCAAAAGAACAGATTATTTTAATTGTTACTTCAATAGTAATTGGAACGATGGCACGTATACTAACCATTAAAGAGGATTTCAGACAGTCCCCAAGCTATCCTAATGGGTATATGATCCATTTGGTAACAGGGTTTGTAGCTGCGTCATTAGGGGCAATTGCTATTCCCGCTTTAATGACAAAAAATTTCATAGCCGTTACGTTTTTATCCTTAGCGATACAACAATTTAGGGATGTAAGAAAATCAGAAAGGGAAAGTTTAAAAGACTTAGAAAACACTGAATATGCCTATCGAGGGATGCATATATCGATGTAATTTCAAAAACCTTCGAGTCCAGGAATTATTTTGCACTCATTGTAGCATTAGGAACAGCTATTACGATGCAGCTTACCGACAGTAAATCAAATTGGATCAATATCATCTCCGGTGCAATCGTCGGATTACTAATCCTTTTTGTATTAAAACGCTTTTCAAAAGGAAAAACGATTGGGGATATTGCAGAGGTTAAAGAAGGAATAATAGAAGTAAAAAATTATGAGTTATTTGTTGATGGAATCTATATATCGAACCTTCTTGGAACGGAGAATGCATCAAAATTGTTTCAAGAGGAGGGAAAGGCTGTGGTCATACATCCGAAGGAACAACATTTTCGGGTTACATTAGAAAATTTCGGGCAAAGGCAAGCCGCATTATTTGAAGCGACAAGAACCTTGGGAGTGAAGCGGTATCATTTTACCCGCAGGGATTTTGACAATGGTCGAGTTGTGATTGCTTTAGTACCCATTATAAACGACAAAGATAAATTAATTGAAGCAGTCAAGAAAACACCACTACTTGAAAGCAGCAAAAAAAGCCCTGCTGTAATGAAATCAAATATGGTCGGGAGGGAATAATATTGGGACGTGAAGCTAGTACAAAACCAAATTATGATATTCTCGCTCTTGTGACGTTAGAAAAAGAACGAATATTAGGTGGTAAACAATTATCCTTATTAGCTAAGGATGAAGAGGAGCAAAAAACAATGACAGCGGATATTGCAAAAGCACTAAAGGCGGATGTGGTCCGACTGAAATCAGGAGATTATTTGGTCATAAGAGTTTAAAAAACGATTGTAGAGGAAAAAAGGTGCCTGACCCCCATTGTGTTAAAGCTTTAATGCGCCGGGGGTCAGACACCTTTATTAAAAATTAGCTTATCCAGGTCTCTTTCGACTCTTTCATTTGCCAATTACCATCTTTGTAGTAGATAGTACCTTCTACACCAATTGCACCTAATCCTGACCTATATTTAGAACCTTCAAAGAAAACATTGTTATTTAGTTTAAAATCCATTTTCTCTATTCTAAGGAGTACACCATCCAAAGTCATTTTATCTGCATTGTAGTATCCTTTTTCTTTCAGTTCATCAAAAGTGGCATCCATTACATCCACTTTATATTTATCTTTGAAAAAGATCATAATTTCTTTTTTATCCTTTTTACTTAATCCATCGTCGAAATTGCTCATATCAATAGCAATAAATTTCATTTCACTACTCAATGCCTCGTCTTTTTCCATGATTGCGTCCAACGCAACGCTGTATATTTCTCCTAAATGTTCCTCCGGTTTTACTCCAAGGTTACAAGCCGTGAGAAAGATCGATATGACCAATAGAATGGAAGCAAACTTAATTTTCAATTTTATGCCCCCCTTTCATTAACTAATACTAGGGCATTTTGGATTTGGAGTTCCTTTTTAAAGAAACTTCTAAGACCTACAAATGATAACTCATGATGATAAGTTCCCCTTTGTTTCCCATCCTTCGTTCTCCTTCATCAATAAATCCACATTTTTTATATAAGCCTTGTGCGACAGTATTTTGAAGGTTAACTGCTAGGACAATTTCATTCGTTTCTCTAAAGTGTTCCTTTACAAAGGAAGGTAATTGCAAAAGTACATTCTTGGCATACCCCTTACCTTGATGACGGAAATCTGTCGAAAACGCTCTTAGTAAGATGGAACGATCATTATTAGAGAATGGTTTTACTCCTTCATTTTCATGGAGATTGAAAAAGGTAATCAAATTATCTTGATCCATCGCTAATATTGAATAACGATCTGGATCTTCATTTGAAAGTTTGATACATTCTGTTGGCGTACCAGTAAATCGAAGTTGTTCCTCCGATAATTGATACTGTTCGATGAGATTTATATATCTCTCAACATAAAAATATAGCTGCATAATTAGATCCCCTATCAACAGGAATATTCGTTCTTTTTTCTTTAAATTTAGCTAACATTACTATACTCAAACTCTCTGTTTAGATGCCTCAGCTATCAATGCAAAAATATAGGCTGTATTTTGTGACTTTTTGGCAGCTTCCTGACGACTACTAGTATCTCCTTTTAACCAACGTTCATAGCATCGGTAGACAAACTCAAAATCCTTAAACGTTATGATGCGATCCATCGAAATTTTGACACTAGGTGTATGGTATTTAGCTTTCTTAATCACCAGATGTTTATCTGCTGCATCCATATTTATCTACTCCCCTTTGTAATTCACTAAATTCCTTGGTCCACCTAATAAATTTGGGTTTATTTCATCCTACTCCAATGTTATTTAGTTTCCTCTTTGATTTACTAATATGCCGGACCATACTAATATACAGGCGATAGGAGTTATTCTACGAAAGACATTCTGGCCTAATTGTTTCCAGTAGTCCTTATAAGCAATTCTTCCTTCAACAGAATCAATCGGCAGTACCGTTTCACCAAAATTTATATTTCATGGCGTCCTTTTAATTGCACAGCCATTTTTTTCATTTAACAATACAATCGTTTCTTCAAACACTGACCAAGTTAAAAAAGATTGACTTGCTAAATTACTGACGCTAATACCATCATCATTTAAGACCGCCTGAAATGTTTTTTGCCCTTTTAATAAAGGTATTTCTAACGCTTTACCATTTTCTAAAAATCTATTTTTAATATTTTCAATTACATTTATTTTTTCCAAATATCACTCCAGTAAACCGATTCTTTCTATTATCTTAATGATAGATTACTAGGTTTATTTTTCCAACAAAACTTTCACAATAAGAAGAAAAATCCCATTAAAGAATATTTCCATCAAAAGTGATATATTATGACTAGAAAATCAATCATCAAGGAGGATTACATTGAAAAAGCTCGTAAAAGTAGTCGCAGCAATTATTGAAAATGAACAGAATGAGATTCTTTGTGCTCTTAGGTCCCCAGAAATGTCTATTCCAAATATGTGGGAGTTTCCAGGTGGAAAAGTGGAAGCAAATGAGGATATCTACTCAGCCCTCGTAAGGGAAATTGATGAAGAATTGGGCTGTAAAATTGAGACAATAAATGAAGTATTTAACGATAATACCCATGAATATGAAACATTTATCATTAATTTAAAATCAATTAAATGTAAGGTTGTCGAAGGAACACCAACTACAAGTGAGCATTCCAAGTTAATTTGGCTAAAAACAGAAAATCTAGATTCACTAAAATGGGCACCGGCAGACATTCCAGCAGTTGAACAATTAATACACGAAAAATAAGGATTTCTCAAAGTACAAAAAGAACCCTGCTGAATTCAACAAGGTTCCTCGTTTTATAAAATATTCTTATTAGCCCTTGGTACCAAGTACGAAGGCATTTCCTCATTAAGCTGCCAAATAAAGTTCATTGGTTTGCTGCCAGAATGACTAACATGATCAGCTGTTCCAAGGAACACAAATGGTGAGGTATAACCATTTTCTTTTTTATACTCCCGGACAAACAGGGCAATTTGATGATTTCGCTTTTTATTGTGAATATATCGTTCAGCTATTTTGCTTCCTTCAGCTACCCGGCTTTGAGTTTGCCAATGAAAGAGCCGTTCATTAATCGCATAGTCATCATATAAAGTCGAAGGCGAAAAGTCTTTTTCCGATTTATTTAATGTAATAAAAAAGATATCAAGATTCTTATCTTCGAAATGTTTTACTCCTTCACGGAAAGCTGGGCTTTTGGATTCATTGTAATAGCCCAAAGCAGCAAGAACTTGTGAAGTGTTATATCTGCAATGGACACCTAATGGACTAATGAACTCAAAGTCATTTTCAATCTCCAACGTTTCTAATGATTGATAAAGGAATTGGAGAATCTCTTTGATTTCTTCTTTAAACTCAGGCTGCGCTATTACCTTTGCAACTCCGTCTTTAAGCGATGCAAATCCTTCACTTACCGGGTGCGCATTATAAAAAGAATAGTAGAAAATCGCGAGCATTAACTGTTCTTCTTCATCATGAACCGTCTGCTCATCAATATATTTCATAAAAAATTGTAATAGCTTCTCTGAATTAAGATGAAACAAATTTGGCAATCGTTTCGTAATGACTTTCTCATTTTCATACTCAAAGTTTAATGCAACTCCAGCCTCCACCATCATCCGACTAAAGCTTCGATCACCATTTTTTCCATAAAAATCATATATAGTTAAATGATAGTGGTTTAAAAAGTTCGCCAAGGTTAACTGTAACCCTGTATCCTGTTCAAAATATTTCATCTTGGCAACTAGGTTCCCCCGATTGTTAGCACTGGATTTAATATTTCGTAAAATATAGTCCTTCGCTTGCTTTTCTAATTGAACAAAGCAGCCTTTAGGGAGATGAAAGAATCCATTCTCAATATAGTGCTGGACAGAATGCTTGGTCTTCCCAAGTAAAGCACGGAATTTTTCTTCAAAATTATAGTTTCTATGTGCTTGTCCAACGAAATCCAGTACAGTTAGGCACTCTTTTCCCTCAGCTAAACGTAATCCCCTACCCAACTGCTGTAAAAAGACCGTCAAGCTTTCTGTCGGGCGTAAAAATAAAATCGTGTTTGCTTCAGGAATGTCGATTCCCTCGTTATAAAGATCTACAACAAAAATAAATTTTACTTCACCTTGAACAAGCTGGTATTGGGCCTCTCTTCGCGTTTTCCCATCGACATTTCCATAAAGGGCAACAGAAGGAATTCCTACTTTATTAAAGAAATCAGCCATATACTTCGCATGTTCAATGGATACGCAGAAACCTAGCCCCTTGACCTGATCAATATCAGTCACGTATTTATAGATGGCTTTGACAATCTGGCTGCTTCGATGATCGTTCGAGGTATAAACATTTTCTAATTCTCTGATTTCGTACCCTCTACGACTCCACTTCAATTGGGATAAATCGACAGTATCACTTACACAAAAATACTGAAACGGACTTAAGAGCTTTCGATTGATTGCTTCCGTTAAGCGCATTTCGGCCGAAATTTTACCATCAAAATAAGAAAGAATATCTTTTCCGTCCATCCTCTCAGGTGTCGCCGTAAGTCCGAGAAGAATTATTGGCTGATAATGGCTCAATAGCTTTTGATAAGAATCGGCTGCCGCATGATGGAATTCATCCACGATAATAAAATCATAAAAATCACTGGTCGTATTTTCATAGAGCTTTTTACTATTAAAGCTCTGGATACTCACGAATAAATGGTCAATCGACCTTGCCTGATGAGTTCCAACTAACATATCTCCAAAATTCGGATCCTTCAATATAGCTCGGAAGGTCTCAAGACTTTGTTTTAAAATCTCCTCACGATGCGCGACAAATAATAGCTTGGAAGGTTTATTTTTATTCTTAAAACGTTTATAATCAAATGCCGAAATGACGGTCTTACCGACACCTGTCGCAGCAACAAGGAGATTTTTCATATGACCAAATACCTCTCGCTCCACCTGAAGCTGTTCAAGGATCTCTTTTTGATAAAAATAAGGCTGGATATCAAATAGGAATTGCCGCTCGTTTTCCTCTTGGGTTTTACTTCTGGATAAAGAATGCTTTAAAAGCAACTGATCTTGTTCTCTATCAGGGTGAAACGTTTTGAACTCATTATCATTCCAATAGCTTTCAAACGTTGCTTCAAATTTCTTAACGATATCAAACGAATCCTTTTCAGTGACCTTAATGTTCCACTCCAAACCGGAAGTCAACGCAGGATTAGATAGATTGGAGGAACCAATATAGGCAGTACTAAACCCTGTCTCCCTTTGAAACAGATAGGCCTTTGCATGAAGTCGAGTTCGATCCACATCGTAAGAAATTTTTATCTCGGTATTCTGCAGCTGGCTAAGCTCTTGTATCGCCTTATAATCGGTTGCTTCCATATAAGAAGTCGTAATCACCCTAAGCTTGTTGTTCGGATTTTCCGTAAATGTCTTCAGTTCTTCTATAATACAACGCAGCCCACTCCATTTAATAAACGAAACAAGCATATCAATCGAATCAGCTGTAACGATTTCCTTTTTCAGCTCTCCCAGCATATTCGGTTCATAATTGGAGCCGGTAAACAGTGAACTCTGAGAGAGAGGAGTTACAGGCCGAATCACTTCACCCTTCTGAATACTACGGATCGAATTAATTCGAGAATAAATTGACGTGAGAACCTCACCTTCCTCTTCAATTCGTAATTGGCGGAACTCCTCCTCATCCAATCGCTCACTTAAAATGGAGATGATTTCGTTGCATGTACGGATCTGATTAATTAGAGCCTGTTGATCATCACTTTCATTATCACGGACAAATTTTAGAGCTTTTCTGGTGACTAGGGATATGTAGGAAGATAGAAGTTTCCTTGCCTCCTCAACGTCAATGCGTTCTTTTCCGATGTGATATGTATTGATGTCTAACCCTGTAAGTTTATCTTTTAGTTTTTGATTGATGATTTCTTCGTAGATTCCTTGTTTGAGCATTTATGTACTCCTTGTAAGTTCAATTTTTAATATTATGATCTTACTTTTTCTTCTTTAACTATTAGAAACCCTTTATTTGTAATAATTACTTCATAATAAAAACTGTAGATATTTTCATCTACAGTTTTAAGCTAATATAATAAAGTTTACTCACTCCACATGGCTTAATAATAGGTCGCAGACTATTTTAGGATAAGCTTTGACACGCACTCCACATGCGTAGAGTGCTAACTGTAGATAATTTATAAGAAAGAGTAGTGGAATTTACCTACATTCACACCATACAAAAACATTCTTATGTGTATAAAAGAAAAATGAGACGAGAGTATTTTCTCGTCTTGTTCTTATTTGTTATCCAAATATTCTTCAAATGCACTTAACCAGAGTGAAATGTGGCTTGAATCGTCACTCAGAGGATTATCTATTAGTTTGGAATCAAGTAATAATCTGTTAGCGTTCGCATTTTGTAACCACTCTAAAATATAATCCTCTTTATCCTCATTCTGTTCAATGCTATTAATAATTTAGCTTTACAGTAAGGGCATTGAAAAAGGTCTTTTTCCGCCAATTTTTTCAGGTTACTTACTTCTTCATTGGTTGCTGAATATGGAAGACTAATCAATTCATTATCAATAAAATGTAGTGCCTCTCTCAAAATCATGTCACCTCGAAAATTCCCTTTTTTCACAAGAGTCTCCTATTGAGAAATGGAAGTCAAGTGAAAGTTTTATAAAATCCGTGCCTGTGCGTTGCGATCCCTGAAGTAGACAATATAAATTCGGATTTAGGGAAAGGAATCAGTACGTATTGCTCTGGTTTCTTTCTTCTTCTCATCTTTTCACAGACTCCCAGAATTCTGAGTATTGGTCTGTAAGATGCGAAGGAGAAAGACTAGCCCTGTGGTCTGTCTCTTAACTAGCGGCTGCATATTGTTCAGGTGTTCTGTAATCTAAAACCCCTTGAATCCGTTTATGATTATAATAGTCTATATACTCATGAACTATCTGTTTTGCCTCGTCTAAAACCTTTACTATTATTAGTGCTTTACGTTCAGCTTTTAGAAAGGAGAAAAAACTTTCTATACATGCATTATCGAGGGCGTTTTTTTTCTAGACATGCTTGGAATGATTGTATTTTCATCCATTAATTCTTTCCATCTATTTGATCGATAGGGCATTCCTTGATCAGAATGAAGAATAATTCCTTCTTCTTTTTTTCTAGTATTTAATGCAGAGGCTAGTGTATCTTCTACTAGTTTGACATCATGGACCTCAGATAATTGATATCCTAAAATATAATTATAATGTAAATCCATTAAGGCTGAGAGATAAAGTTTTGTATTTCCAATCGGAATTTCTGTGACGTCGGTAACCCACTTTTCACTTATTTTCGAAGTGGAAAAATCCTTTTTAATTGAATCCGCTGTCACGCCCCGGATTTTCTTGTTTCACAACGATGTTCCACGAACAACTTTAATCTATATAACAAATAACAGGCGAACAGTACTGTCACTGTTCGCCTGTTATTTGTTATATTATGTCTGAATTTTCACAGTCATCCAATCGAATTTGTTTCGTTCCCTTCAATTTATTGCATCGGATTTTTAAAATCATTAACCAAAACCTGGACTTCATCATTTTCGTGAATGATTCCAGGCCTTTCTACTGCACATACGATTCCCCGCCGCTTATATCCTGCTCGTACAAAACGGAGGGATAACTTCTCATGATCTTCATAATGCTTTTGGATTTCATCACCAGGTAAGGTACAAGGCTGGTTTTCCCCCATACATATTAATCCAGCTCCACTTGGAAAAAGGATACGTGAACCCATGGTGAGTTTTGTTAATTCCGGAAATCCCTTTACCAAGACATTAGCCCCTAACCACTCAGGCAGAACAGATTCAACACCTAATTCTTCTGCAATCCTGTCTAATTCTTCCACAGACACAATCGTTATTTGGCGGCGGTTTAGAATCTCTGTTCCTCTTGGATACATCGGCTGCCTTGAATCAGCTTTACTAGTAATTCCAAAGTGGCGATCCCCACGAATCCCCCCAAACTCAAGATTTGCTTCTGATATTCTTCTAGTTACAAATGTCTTTGGATTATCTGCAATTAATATCGCATTTATGTTTGCGCATACCTTTTCCAAAAAGAAAACTCCTATCCATACAAACATTTCCTACAAATAATACCTCACAACCTAGTTTGGACTGGAAATGCTTGGTGTATTTAATTACAAACTACTCGAAAGGTGTGGTAAAATTCATTTTATCAATCAATTAATCCCATTACAAAGAAGGTGTTTACGCGTGTCCTCTGAAAAAGAAGTGAATCTTTATTTTGTTCGGCATGGGGAGACCCATTTTAACGTAGAGAAACGATTACAGGGATTTTGTGATTCACCACTTACAGATAAAGGTATTGAACAGGCTAAATCTGTAGGAATCGGTTTATCTGATATAGAATTTAAAGCAGTATACGCAAGTGAAAGCCAGAGAGTAGTAGATACGGCTAGGTATGCCATTGGCCATCGAAACATCCCCATCATTACTGATCCACGTCTAAGGGAAATGAACTTTGGTGTTTTGGAATCCCTATTACAAACGGAAATTCTAGCCCAATATGGGAATATCCTAGAGACATTATTTAGTCTTAACGATTTAAATATGTCAGCACCTGAAGGGGAATCCTATTTACAGCTATTTTCACGAACAAGCTCTGCTATCGATGAAATCATTCATAAGCATAAAAATGAAGGTGGAAATGTTCTAGTATTTTCACATGGGGTAACCATCGGCAACTACTTAATGCAATTAGCAAAAATGAGCGGTTATCCTCACCATGAAAATTGCAGTGTTTCTGTGGTTAAATATTTGAACGGTGAATTTTATGTAGACAGGATTGCTGATACTTCTTTTAGAGATAAATACTAACTATATGATATGTTCAGGATAACCAGTGCAGCCCACTCCTCAAGCTGCTCCTTGAATCTGTATCCATTATTTCTTATTTTAGATTACTAAATGATAATCAGATAATAGTCTTATTGGTTTAATAGATTAATCTGACCATGGGGACGGTTCTTGCGGTCGGCACTAACCTAATTAAAAACCATGAGAACCGTTACCATGGAGTTGAGCTTCCTTCAGATTCCGCGTCACCACGGACACCCTTGCCTTCGGCTAATGGTTCGCATATCCCAACGCCCATAGCGGACTTGCACCGCCTAGTTAATGAACATGCCTGGCACACAGAATAGGGAGTTCCTGTTTAATGGAACTCCCTATTTTTTATGGTATTAAATTAATAACCAAGTAAAATTTATGACCTTAAACAAATACATCTAAAATTAAAACTAGAATAAAGGCGACAAAAGAAAGGAGCGTTTCCATGACTGTCCAGGTCTTGAATGTTTCTTTAACCGTTAATCCCATATATTCTTTTACCAACCAAAAGCCGGCATCATTTACATGTGAAAGCATTAATGAACCTGCACCAGTAGCAATAACTAATAATTCGAGGTTAACACCTGACATATGCTCCACTACTGGAGAAACAATTCCGGCTGCGGTTGTTAGCGCAACAGTTGCTGAACCGGTAGCGACTCGGATTAATCCCGCAACTAGGAAGGCTAGGACAATCGGTGATAAAGACATTTGCTCGGACATTGCTGCAATCGCTGTCCCTACACCGCTTTCAATTAGAATTTGCTTGAACGCTCCGCCTGCCCCAATTATGAGAATAATCGAAGCTAATGGTAATAAACATTCTTCCGTTAATTTTTTAATTAATGTCCTGTCCATACCCTGGCGGTAGCCCAAGAAGAAATAGGCTGCAAAACATGAAATTAGTAAAGCAATAACCGGGCTGCCAATAAGCAATAGAAATTTTTCAATAGCACCTGGCAGTGAAAGATATGGGGCAATTACCGTTAACATTATTAATAAAACAGGCAACAAGATAATGAAAAACGAAATCGCTATACTTGGTAATCCGCTTGACTTTGTCACCACGCGGATTAATTCCGGTTCTCCAACAGGAGTTACCCGTTTTTGAATCCATTTTGAAAATAAAGGTCCGGCAATGACGGCCGTTGGAAAAGCAATAATTAATGAATAAAGCATTACATGTCCTAAGTTTGCATTATAAATGCCAATCGCTGTCATCGCACCAGGATGCGGAGGAACTAATCCGTGCACAATCGACAATCCGGCAAGCACCGGGATACCAATTAATAGAATGTTTTGTTTAGTAGATTTGCGAATCGAAATAACCAAAGGCAGCAAGATTACTAGACCAACCTCAAAAAACACAGGAATCCCAATAATAAAACCAGAAAGAAGCATCGCCCATGGCAGGTATTTCACACCGAATTTTTTGATAAAGAAATCGGCTACTTGCATGCCCGCACCTGAGTCAGACATCATTTTACCTAAGATGGTTCCCAACGCTAAAATTCCAATCAGATGTCCAAGGACAGCGCCCACTCCCGTTTCATAGGCTGTGACAATCTTGTCCATTGGTACGCCAGAAAAAACAGCTAGAAACAGGCCGGCGACAGTTAAACTAATAAATGCATGCCATTTCCACCACGATACTCCTAAAATTACGATTACAATCGCTGCCAACGTAATACCTATTAAATATAAACTCATATTTTCTCACTCTCCTCTAAGAAATCGCTTACATACTATTCAAAAAAATGGGTTACTGAATAGAATCATTATAATTAACAATATAATTTTGTTTACCTGTATTATAGTAACCCACGCTATATTCCAATACATTTCCTTCATCATCACTGGAACGACGAATTCTTTTTAACACCACTGTGTCTTTTTCTACGTTTAATCTTTCACTAACATGACTAGGTGCAATCGAAACGGCAAACTCATCTCGGAATGATTCCAGTCTAATGTTTTGCTCTTCTAAAAAGCGGTACAAAGATCCGAAATTGACATCCTCTAATTCTTCCTCACTTATGTCTAATAAGATGTAATGAGTGAAATGAATATAGGGCTCGTTGTCCAATAAGTAGAGTCGTTCAATTTGGACACAATGGCTTCCAAATAAAGAATAAAGTTCCGAGTCTGGAGACAATTCAGCCTTTTTAATATTTAACACCTTTTTGGTGATGTGGTGGCCTTCTTCTACTAATAGTTCTGTAAAGCGTTTCCCTTTTGAAAGCTTCGCAAACGATACATTCGCGATGACCTTTGTTCCTTTACCACTTTTCTTCTCCAGATATCCTTCTTGAGCCAGTTCTTTAATGGCATTCCGTATAGTAATTTTGCTTACATTAAATTCTTCTTCTAATTGAGGCTCGGAGGGAATGTTCGTGTGAATTGCATAAACACCATGTAAAATACGATCCTTCAATATTTCTTTTATTTGTAAGTACATAGGTCCCTTTTTTCGATTCACATTCATTCCCTACTCGCTCCTTCATCTCTTTATATCATCAATGGTTCCGGCCATGGCGGACAAGATCTCATCTTCCGTCGACATCGGGGTATCGCCAACAATGGTGCAGGCCAGCATTCCTGCTGCAGCTGCAAACCGGGCTGTTTTCTCAGGTAAAAATCCAGCCATCTCCCCATGTAAAATCCCGCTAGTAAAAGCATCTCCGGCTCCAATTCGATCATACACGGAAAAAGAAATCTTTTCTGAGAAATGAAACTGCCCATCTTTATACAAATATCCCCGTATAGAATGGGTATTATCACTATTAATCCCTCGGTGTGTTCCCGCAATCGTTTGAATATCGAAGTGTTTTGCCACCTTAGGAATCAGGTCTTTCAGCTGTTCCTCCCGGGAGGTTTCTGCTGTCTCCATTCCTAAAATATACATCGCATCTTTTTCATTCATCATGACGATATCAGCCAAAGCCAGCATGTCTTCATAATGAGGTTTCGCCTCACTGTACCCTCCCTCCCATAAGGAAGGGCGGTAATTACAATCGAAACAAACCAATCCGCCTTTTTCTTTTACCTTTTTAGCCAGCTCTTTCATACTAGCACGAACACCATCGGTCATGGCAAGCGTAATACCGCAAAAGTGAATAATATCTGTTTGTTCGGCAATCAAATCCAGATCGTAATCCGAAACATGAGCGGTATTAAAGCTGCTTTCCAGGCGATTGGTATAGGTAACCCGGCTCGCCCGCTGTCCAAAACCATTTTCTAAAAAATACAACCCAAGATATTTTCCGCCTCTAGAAACAAATTTCCGATTGATTCCCAATCGCTGTAAGAAAGAAATGGCTGCATCACCTAAAGGATTCTCTGGTAATTTCGTCACAAGATAGCCATCATAGCCTAGCTTGGTCATCGCAGAAGCAACGTTTACTCCCGTGCCTGAAAAAGAGTATTGTAATGTGTTAGCTTGAGTCAGTAATTCATATCCCGGCACCTGCAAACGCATCATTACTTCACCGAATGAAACAATTTGTTTAGGCATGTTTTTCAACCAATTTTTTTGTAATGGCTAGTAGTGTCCTCACATCTTCCGGATTTGTTTTTCCAGTTTCTTTATTAATAATAGAAGAATAAACATGAGGAATAATTTTAGGCACTTTTGCTTCCATGGCGATTTCTAGAATGGTCTCAAAATTAGCTAAATCAATTCCGCCAGTTGGCTCTAACGCAAACCCTTCTTCACCGCAAGCTTTCGCAACTGCACGGAACTCTTCCACATGCTTTAATCCCTTCATAGGAAAGTATTTCAAAGCATTTCCACCCATATCCCGCACCAATGCAATCGCCGCTTTAATGGGAACAATCGCTGTTTCTCCCGCTGCTGCACTTACAGGACCAGTGGAAATATTCACATAGCCTACTTTTCCTGTTGGAGATACAAGAGAATTAATCCAGCTATCATTCTCGCCTAAATTGGCACGTGTTGCCCCAACCGCCGGAAACACTTGATTGATATGACTTCCCGGATAGTATTTGGCGATTTCCGCTACCACTGCTGCTTGTTTATTATCCCCAGCGCCAAGGCCAATTGATACGGCTTCATCAATCGCTGCCCCGTATTCCTTCATCGCTGTCACAGCAGCCTCTACCGTAGGATAATCCTTGGAAAGCACCCCAACTAGTACATGGCCTTCCGCCGCTTCAAAAACTTCGACTGCATTTTCAATGCTATTAGCTAGAACATTCAATGCAACACGGTTGTGATAAAAACGTTTTTCAATGTTTGTCATTGTTCGCTTCCTCCTAAAATCGCTCTTAATTGGGCTTCAATTACGTATAGATCGTCACCCTGTAATGGACGTGGATCAAGATCGAAAAAGCCTTGTCGAATTCCGTATTCACGGGTATAGATTGCAATTTCACCATTTCTTAGCTTGTCATTTACTTCCCTCGCAGTTGTTTTCGTCACAGCCGGATCAATTTGAATACGAGCTCTGAAAATGGCACGGCCAGCTTCATCCTGTACAATCGTTACCTTTACACCCTCAATGGATTCAAGTGATTTGAGAACTGCCAGACTGGCTTTTTCCTTTTCGCTATTGTCGATCTTGACAAAATACTCATCCAATGCCTGCAAAAGTCCAAAGGTTGTTTCTTTACCGACCTTCATGCTTCTTCCGGTGCAGTGCAATTGAACCTTTACCCAATCGATATATTTTTGTTTTCCGGCAACGATCCCAGACGTTGGACCTTCAATCGCCTTCGAGCCGCTGTATATCGCTAAATCAGAAACTTGTACATATTTCTTCAAATCTTCCTCCGCAGCTGCATCGACAATCAATGGAACATGATTCGCTTGCGCCACTTCCCATGCTTCTTCAACCGAAATCATATTTTTTTGAACAGCGTGGTGGGATTTGACGAAAAGAATCGCCGCCGTATTTTCAGTAATGGCATCGGCAATGTGCTCCGCTTTGCCCTCATTGGCATAACCGACTTCCACTAATTTTCCGCCGCCGAGAAAAACCATCGTTTCCACCGGAGCCCCGTATTGAACGTTATGGCCCTTCAGCATGATGATTTCATTTTTTTGAATCGTTTCTTGATGAAGTCTTTCGCTTCTTCGTCTGTTTCCTTCAGTCACGATTGCTGCTACCGAAAGAGCGATTCCACTCGATGCTGAGTTCACGACAACCGCTGCCTCTGATTGAAGCAGCCCAGCGATATGCTGTCCTGCTTTATCGACTAAATCAGCGATTTCAACATAATTTTGCCCGCCTATTTTCATGGCTTCCATTACGGTGTCTGTTGGAGCCGAAACACCTAAAATACTCATCCGGCCGCTTGCATTGATAACCCTTTTCAAACCATATTTAGCATTCAATGTATTCTCCATTTATTACCACTCCTTTTACGACAATATTCTGCTCTGCTGTTCGTTCTTCTCCTTCAGAATCCATCAACTGAGTCACTTCATCCTCTATAGAAAATAATGTGAGGTTAGCTAAATCTCCCGCTGAAATTCTTCCGAGTGCCGGCTTATTCAACCAGTCTGCCGCTTTAACTGTAACGGCATCAATGACCTCTTTTAAGGGATATCCTAAATACAAAAATTTAGATAGTACACTGGCCATACTATAAACTGGACCGTGCAAGCGATTTTTCCGATAGATATCCGTGCTGATCGTATCAAAGTGAATACCATACTTTTTCGCCTGCTCTGCCATTTGGAAAGAGAAGCTTGCATTTCCATGGCCAACATCCAAATGTACTCCCCGTTTAATGGCATCCAGCAGCCTCGGAAGAGGTTTTCCAGCTTCATCAAATAAATTATTGGCTTTCCCATTTAAGTAATGGGTGATAATGTCCTTTTTCTCAAGTAAATCGAGGACATCATTAATATCCGGCGGTCCTGAACCAATATGAACCATCAGCGGCAACTCAGTGTCCTTTGAAAATTTACGGGCCACTTTTAATGGTTCTACTCCATTTGGACCCACGACACTTTTACTAATTCTCGCTTTCAGTCCAACAATAAAATCTTTGTGTTTGGCTATGGCCTCTTTTAATGCATCCTCATCCAGCCACGAAAGGTCTGATAGCTCATCGATTCGCTTAAGGCCAATTCGTGAAATATTTAAAAAGGCAAAAACATTCGTTTTCGACTTTTTAAAGCTGTTAACTAAGTCAGGCAAACGATCAGCGCCAGTACTGCCGGCATCAACAATCGTTGTTACTCCTGTTTTATAGCCAATCTCATCCACTTCATCCCCATATGGATTAAATTCAGGAAAGGCATGGACATGCATATCAATCCAGCCGCTGGAAACAATTACTTTATGCTTAAAGTCAATTGCCTTCCCGCCATTTCCAGTTCCCGCCGGAACAACGTTTTGGATTTTTTTATTTTCTACTTTGATGTCTACAGAATTTCCATTGACTAGTTTTACATTCTGTAATACAAAACAATCTTTCATTTCCCTCATCCTTTTCGGTAAACCTAATAAAATGGGTACTTGTATACGATTACATCTACCTCTTTTGTTTTTCTTACAAGAGTAGGTTACCACGTATTTTCACTCCAGTCAATATAACGTTATAATGTTTCGAATCTATTTTATACCTTCTATATAATCTTGCGAATTTATAATTCATTACTCATTTCTTGATAAAAGCAAATACAAGCACAAAAAATGCCCCAAAAGGTACTTTTGGTACATCTTTTATTGGTAAATTTATAAACCACCCTTATATATTTAGAATCGCAGATTCATTAGGTATTTTTTTCTTGTTTTCACAATTATAGAATGATAACTGTTAAACAACTTTAATGATAAATTCTTGGTAAATTCTTGTACCTCATGAATAACAGTTTATCCTTGACTAGGTCAGCAAGCATCGCTTCCCACTTTTTATCTTCTTTGGTTTTTGAAGAAATCGATAATTCCGCATCCCACAGCACTAAGGCATTTTTACTCATTTCGATTGATTGTTCTTCTTTTTCGATAAACCAAATCGGTTCCATCCCTTGTTCAAAAATATACCCCTCTTTCATCACCATACTTGACTATTAATTTAGCTTTTAACTACGAATTTTATAGATTATGAACACATACAAAAACCCATACAGCGGCACTCACTCTCTATTAGCATAACTTATCAAAAATCAAAACGATTAATTAGTTTTTCTGTCCATATATACCAAACTTTAATTATTTTCCTATTCCGAAAACTTTATTTGTTCTTTTTTAGTTTATTTAATAATATATATCTAAAGGTTATATATCTTTTAGATAGGTGATGACATTTGAAAAATTATACCGATACACTCTATGCGATTTTAGGAATTTTAACCACTGACTGCAAATCTGGTTACGCCATTAAACAGCTCATTGATCAGAGCTTAAATCATTTCTGGAAGATAAGTTATGGTCAAATATACCCAACTCTTAAATTAATCGTCCAAGAGGGATTAGCAGAAGTTCGTACTTCATCAAACCCAGGAAAGCCGGATAGAAATGAGTACTTCCTCACTTCAAAAGGAATAGAAACTTTAAAAAATTGGTTGGAGCATCCCATAGAACAACTTCCTGTTGAACGAAATGAAATTTTGCTTAAATTGTTTTTTGGCCGCTATCAGTCCAGAGAAAAGACGGTCTTGCTTTTACAGAATTACAAGCAAAAGTTAGAAGGGCGTTACCAAACTTATTTATCGATCGAACTGGCCATTGTTAATCACAAAGATAACGTGGAGGATTCAATGTATTGGTTGTTTACATTAGATTATGGAAAAAGGACCACGAAGGCAGCCATGGACTGGTGCGAGGTTACTCTTGAGAAGTTTTTAACTAAGGAGGATTAGTAATGGCCAAACATATCTATACTGGGCGTTATACCACTGAGAATACAGAAGATATTGTCGTTTTTATCATTGGAATGAGAGTTAACAAGCGATTTGCAATTCATAAGTGGTTACCAGTATTTAATGCAATGCCTGGGATGATTAAGGAGCTTTATACGAACAAAGATGAATTGGGATTTTTATCGATGGAAAGCTATTTCGGACTTAGAACGACTGCAATGATTCAATATTGGCGTTCAATGGAAGACCTACTCGCTTATGCAAAAAATGAGAAGCATTTGAGTGCATGGGAAAATTTTAATAAAAAGGTAGGAAACAATGATGCCGTTGGAATTTACCACGAAACCTATCAAATAAAAAATAGATCTTATGAATCTATTTATGGAAATATGCCCTACTACGGCTTAGGTAAAGCACTGAAACATATTCCAATTACTGCAGAACGAAATTCAGCTAAAAAACGGCTAAACTAGACTAACCTAATAAAATGAGACACGATAAAACACCTTCGAAATGGTACACTGAAATTAAGTACTAAAATCGGAGGTGTTTTTGCATGGGCAAAAACGTATATTCTAGTGAAACAAAATGGGCAGTGGTGAAGGATAAGATGTCAGGGGAGTTAACTAATCAAGAGATTATGGAGAAGTACGGAATTAAAAATGTCTCTCAGATAAAGACATGGATGAAATGGTACCGAGAGAATGAGATACATCGTTTTGATCAGCCGATTGGCAAACAATATTCGTACGGGCTTGGACCAGATAATGTGAGTGAAGAGGAAAAGAAAGATCGGCAATTTACTCACTTGAAACAGGAGAATGAAATCTTAAAAAAGTATTTGGAGATGGTAAAGGAGTTGAAAAACAAGTAGTCCTACAGATCGTTGAAAAGTTCCGTAAAGAAGTACACGGTTACGGCGATTTTATCTGCCCTATCCTTGCCGCGTGCTACCTACTATCGGTGGGCAAAAGCGGGAAAGGACGTATTAACTAAAGAGGAAGAAATCATCATAACTATATGCCAGGAAACAAAATATCGATACGGGCACCGTAAAATAAAGGCTATATTATATCGTGACTATAAGATTAAATTGAATCGTAATACTGTTCAACGTATTATCCAAAAACATTATTTGCAATGTCGTGTAAAGCCGAAACGAAAGTGGAAATCGCAGGGAGAATCCGTTGTTATTGCACCCAATATTTTAGAACGAGATTTCACAGCCAGTGCTCCAAATCAAAAGTGGGTCACCGATATTACTTACCTACAATATGGTCCATCTACGTTGTATTTGTCGACTATTGTGGACTTGTATAACAATCAAATTGTCGCATATAAGATATATGATCATCAACAGACTCCACTTGTGTTGGATACACTTAAAGCAGCTTTAATTGCACGTAGAAACCCATCCGGAGTCATCCTTCATTCTGATCAAGGAAGTGTATATACATCATATGCTTTTCAGAAGTTTGTGAAAGAGAGTAACCTGATTAGTAGTATGTCAAGACGTGGAAATTGTTGGGATAATGCAGTTATTGAGTCGTTTCACTCCAACTTGAAATCAGAGGAGTTCCAATATATTAAGTTCAACTCATTAAGCTTAAAGGACGTACGAAATCATGTAAATGATTACGTTAAACATTATAATGAAGAACGCATTCAAGAGAAATTAGGCTACCGAACCCCCATTGAATTTGGGAGTATGGCAGCCTAATAAGGGTGTTTTATCTCTGTCTCAAATGACAAGGACAGTCTAAACCATTGAGTTTCTGTGCCTGTCACGCCCCGGATTTTCTCGTTTCACAACGATATTCCACGTGCATATTTAATTGTACAAACCGATAAAAGGAGAACAGTATCCGATTAATAACTCTCTTTGAACATGTTGGTGCCTGGGTGTCGGTGCTAGAGACATACTAATGATCTGGCCATCAATCACTTCATAGCGGACTTCTTCCGGAGACTTAATATAATCAGCATAGGAGTAATTTAATTGTGGGTGATTTATGCTCATTCCTTTCAACCTTTCTTTGGCGAACAGTACCTGTCACTGTTCGCCTTGCTACAAATTTCAATATTTTTTCACGATCAATAAATTTTGTGGGATCAGGTGGCCACATCAAATTCTTGATAATCCAATAACAAATAAGGAAACCCGTCCTGGACTCCTTTAGAACATCTTGAATAAACCGACCATTCCCTTTCTTGAAGATTTCAACATTCCACTCAGCCCACTATAGTTGATAAATGCGACACTAAAATAAAACCGTTCACTTTGCTTACCGATTTTACTAACTCTCCTAATAAATTTCCCTTATCGGAATTAACAATTAGTTTCTTTTCGACCTCTTCCATTGGATAGCGGCTGACTATAAAAATTAATTTCTATACCAATATTCTTATTAATTGGATATATAAATCGGTACAGAATCTGGGGCTAAATAAAAAGATCCTCCATTTATGATGAATAGAGGATCCAATCTTTTCTAGCTTATTTAATGATTAAGAAATATACCTATCTACTTATGATACGGTTAACCGTAAATTATCTAAATGTGGTTCTTATTAGCTACCTAATACGGCTCAAATCTGTACTTATTTCTCCATTTTTAAATTGAATGAAATAATCCAACTAATTCTTTTATACCCTAAAAAACTCGTTATTCCGTCGCCAATCCTTCTGCAAACAATAGTCCCTGTAATGCATGCAATGCCTCATTTTCATCATTACCATTAGCACTAATCTTTATTTCAGCTCCTATGACAATTCCTAGAGACATCACACCCATAATCGATTTTATATTAATTGATTTACCTTTATATTCGAGATTAATAGCAGAATCAAATTTACTCGCTTCATGTACTAAAATGCTTGCTGGACGAGCATGTAGTCCTTGTTCCGCTATTATCTTGTATTGTTTTTCTTCCACTGATCTCCATTCCCTTCATAAGAAATATCGTTTAACGAAGATGTCTTCGAAAATCGATATTATATAGATAGACTTCTTGCTAAATGATAGTCCGCCATATCAAGCGTATGTTTTTCTGCTTCTGCGATTTCAAAAGGTAAATGGACCAGTTGACTATTCTTCCATCCAATCATGGCATCAGTCACCCCGTCCAATAATAAATCAATAGCATCTCCACCCATCCTACTAGCCATCATACGGTCATAGGCGGTGGGGGATCCTCCACGTTGCAAATATCCAAGTACCATCACACTTGCTTCAAGGTCTAACCGCTTATTAATCATATCTTTGAGCACATCGGCTTTACATACACCTTCAGCTAGAACGATGATCGTGTGAGTTTTACCTCGTTTTTGCCCAAGCAAAATACGGTTTATGATATCCTCGATAGAAAAGGTGACTTCTGGAATAATAATAGATTCAGCCCCTGAACATAATCCAGCCCATAAGGCTAAATCTCCAGCCTTACGTCCCATCACCTCAATAATACAAAGTCGGTCATGCGAATAAGCCGTATCTCTAATTTTATCAATTGCATCCAAAGCTGTGTTTACGGCAGTATCAAACCCAATCGAATACTCTGTACCTGAAATGTCATTATCTATTGTTCCAGGAATTCCTATGGTGGGAACACCATGGGAGGTTAACTTACTTGCCCCTTTGAATGTTCCATCACCTCCGATAACAATCAATCCATCAATCCCTGCGTCATTTAGAGAAGTTATCGCCTGTTGTTGTCCTTCAACTGTTTTGAATAACTCACTGCGTGCACTTCTTAGAATGGTTCCTCCGCGATGGATTATATCGCCAACACTGCCAAGGTCCATTTGGTAATAATCTCCATCCATTAAACCAACATATCCATGCCTGACCCCATAAACTTCTAAACCTTTATATATTCCCCGTCTGACAACTGCACGAATAGCAGCATTCATTCCGGGTGCATCTCCTCCGCTGGTTAAAACGGCAATTTTCTTCACGTGGATTCATCCTTCTTTTGGTAAAATAAAGCAGATAGAATTTCCAAAATCATCTGCTAACAATGGGTCAAGTTTAAAAATAAAATTGTAAAAGTCAAAATTACTGGTTAAACCTCCACAAAGTTCGTTACAAACGCTTCCTTATATTTTCTGACAACATGATCGACCGTAAAACCATATTGCACTATTACTAATTCACCTTTTCCAGAAGCTCCGAATTTATCAATCCCAATGTTAATGCCGTCTAATCCAGTATACGTGCCCCATCCTAAGCTTGAGCCCATTTCAATAGAAACACGATTACGTACATTGTTAGGGAGAACTGCTTCTTTATATTCCACCTCTTGCTTTTCAAACAGATCTAAACTTGGTGCAGATATAACAGATACTTGGATGCCCTCTTCAGCTAATTTTGCTTGAACATCTAATGCTAGTTTCACTTCAGAACCACTAGCCATTATAATACCATCTATTGTTTGGCCTTTCGCTGAAGATAGAACATAAGCGCCTTTCTCAACACCTTCTGGGGCTTTTTCAGCTGTTCCTTCAAGAACCGGTAAGTTTTGACGACTCAATACTAATAGTGTCGGTGTTTCTTTTGATTCTACTGCGATTCTCCAAGCCTGTGAAACTTCATTTCCATCAGCTGGCCGCAGGACGTTTACATTTGGCATGGCACGGTAAGAATCAATTTGTTCAACAGGCTCATGAGTAGGGCCATCTTCTCCTACACCAATCGAGTCATGGGTAAAAACATAAATTCCAGGTAACTTTGAAATGGCTGCTACACGAATCGCTGCTCTTAGATAATCTGAGAATACGAAGAAGGTGCCTACATACGTAATAGTGCCCCCGTGTAAAATAATGCCATTCAATATCGCGCCCATGGCAAACTCCCGAACACCAAACCAAATATTTCGCCCGGCATAGTTTTCTGGTGTGAAGTTTTCATCTGATTTGATTAGAGTATTGTTAGAACAACTTAAGTCAGCTGAACCGCCCCAGAACTGAGGTAATCTCGCCCCAATCGCTTGAATAGTCGCTTCACTAGTTTTACGAGAAGCAGTTGGTGCGTCTTCAATCGAATATTCTGGTAAGATATCGTCCCAATTTTCTGGTAGATCACCAGTAAAGACATCCTCTAATTGTTGACCTAATTCAGGATAGACTGCTTTATACTTAAAAAACAACGCTTCCCATTCTGCTTCAATCGTTGCTCCTCGATTAATTACAGCTTCATTAAAACGTTGAGCGACTTCTGTTGGAACTGTAAATGGAGGGTAATCCCAACCATAAACTTCTTTGGTCATCGCAGTGTTCTCTTCTCCTAGCGGTGCTCCATGTACATCACTTGTCCCTTGGTTAGGAGCACCGTAACCAATGACGGTTTTCACTTCAATCAATGTTGGCTTATTCTTTTCTGTTTGGGCCACTTTAATTGCTTCAGAGATCGCTTGTAAGTCGTTACCATCTTCTACTAAAATATGTTGCCAGCCATAGGCTTCAAAACGAGCACCAACATCTTCTGTAAAAGTCATTAATGTCGGACCATCGAGAGAAATATCATTAGAATCATATAAAACGATTAATTTCCCTAGTTTTAAGTGACCAGCTAATGAGGCAGCTTCTGCAGCAACCCCCTCCATTAAATCTCCATCACCGCATAAAGTGTATGTATAATGGTCGACAATGTCATATCCTTCTTTGTTATACGTCGCACCCAAATGGGCTTCCGCCATAGCCATTCCTACCGCATTAGCAAAACCTTGGCCTAATGGACCGGTTGTTGCATCAACCCCGTCTGTTTCACCAACTTCTGGATGACCAGGAGTACGACTATTTAATTGACGAAAATTCTGTAAGTCTTCAATCGTAACATCATACCCAGCTAAATGTAATAAACTATAAAGTAAAGAAGAACCGTGGCCAGCAGATAACACAAAGCGATCACGATTCACCCATTTAGAATTTTTCGGATTTACTTTTAAATATCTTGTCCATAATGTATAGGCCATAGGCGCAGCACCCATTGGCAATCCTGGATGACCCGAATCTGCCTTGTTGATCGTTTCTATACTTAACATTCGTATAGTGTTAACGCCTAATTGATCAGTTTTATCAAACATGCTGTGCATCCCTCGATATTCATTAGATTTCTATAACTCTACTTCTAATAACAACAATAGTTGACTATAAAAAATAAATACTATAAATTAATTCTATATAGATTCTCCTAATGCCCGCTCTATTTGAACATGCATAGAGTTTCCGACTACCAATCATGAACCCTATGCACATCAAATAGTAAGACATTGATCTTGGAGATGAGAACTCTTTAGCCTATTGAAACCACTTCAGAGGATTGTAGTTTTTCTATAATTCTCGAAGTGGAACCTTTTAGGTTATAACATTCAACATAGTCACGGATCGGGCGCTTAATATGGTCGACTACAAATCTTTGCCCATTAATATTTACTTTGCTTAAGTTTTCATAAAGTTTATTAATTTCTACTTTTACTTCTTCATCATTAAACGTATAATGACCTGCGATATCTAAAATTTCAAGAGATATGTCATTATCTTTCATAATTTCCTCAACAGTTAAGTCTGTTTGATCTCCGACCATCCATTTTCTCCAACGTTCACTCTTAATGGAGCGAACTAAAAGAGTATCTCTTAGGTTAGACGGCTCTGCAACTAAACCATATTCTTTTAATCTTTGTTCTACTTCTGCTAGTTTTAGATATGCTCTTGTTTCCTCTGTTCCATACTGAGGTGCTACATTTGTTGCAACAATGTTAGACGGAATATGCTCCAATAATGTCACATCATCTAGGTAGTCACCATTATGTTCTTTCAATCCAACCCCATACTTATTTGCCATTTGAGCCAACTCATAGGCATTATGAAAATTAAACGTTCCGACTTGTTCAGTTTTTCTAGTCAATGTTCCTGTTTGCCCTACAATAAAGGTCGGCATCGGAAGGCCTTTGCTGCCAAGTTCTTCTTTTAGTCTATTAATGAAAGTTTCATAGGTTTCAGTGGAAGTTAGTCCTCCATTGGTTTCTTCTGTCCCAACTTCATAACCGATTTCTGGTAAGTTTCTTGCTTTTCTCTCTTTTTCACAGTACTCAATTAGTTCAACAGTCCGACTGATGACGTTCTCTAAAGGAACAACTTTTCCTACTTCAAAAGGATCTTTCGTAGGATCGATCATCAGTAAATCAAAGCCTGCTTCAATATCTGCAAGATAGGACTTTTTCCCATATTCCATCGCTTGTTCTGCAGGTAAATGATCGTTTCTTTCTTTATCTCTCTGCCACGGACCACCGTGGTCACGGCAGACGTAATATAGACCATCAAAACCAGTTTCCTTTGCAGTACTACGAATCGCTTCTACAAACGAATGTTGATTCCAGCCATTAACGTAGCCTCCGCCCAATTCATCCATATCTACTTGATTACGACTTGCAATGAACATTAATGGAAAATCTTCATCTCTAGCTAACTCAAAACTTGCTTGTAAAAGATTAGCTGACATAGGTCCAATCCCTAGTAATGTAGCGCCTTTCCCTTCCTCTTGTAAATCCAATATGGCCTTAACAGTTGAATTAATTGATGCTTTTACCACAGTATCTTCCTCCTAATCATTTATCGTTTTTTTCACTAACTTACTTTTTTATCTTCCTTCTTTTCGGAAGTTGTCTTTACTGCTATATCTGGTTTTATGAAATGTAAGATGCCTGCTGTGACAACGGTTCCGATTAACATTGCAAGAAAATACCACAATTTACCGTCAACAGCGCCGATAACAATTAAACCGCCGTGAGGAATATAAGTACTTACATTTTGTACCATTCCTATTCCACCACCAACAGCACTTCCAATCATAATGGCAGGCAATACGCGTTTCATATCTTTTACAGCAAAAGGAATTGCTCCTTCTGTAATACCAATTAACCCCATGAAGCCAGCACTTACACCCAAACCACGTTCTTCTTCAGTATATTTTCTTCTTGAAATAAATGTTGAAAGTGCCATTCCTAATGGTGGAATTGCGACCGCGATTCGATGAGCCCCATTTGGTTCAAAAATTCCTTCAGCCATTAATGCTAATGTAAATGCAGTAATTGTTTTATTAATCGGACCACCCATGTCTATGGCTGTAAAAGCTCCAATTGCCAACCCTAGAATTAACGCACTTCCACCTTGCATAGAAGACAATAATTTAACAAGTCCGTCAACCAGATTAGCAAGAGGTTGAGCTAGGATATAAATATATCCCATACAAGTAATGAATGTTGTAATGACCGGAATAATTAGGATCGGCATAATCGTTTTAATCGTATTCGGAACTTTCCATGTTTTAATGTACTTAGCAATATAACCGGAAACAATCCCTAAAATCATTGCCCCAAGGAATCCAGTTTTAACATCACCATCACCAATAGGATTATTGGCGATAAAGCCCGCAATCATACCAGGAATTAACCCCGGCTTCCCCGCAATGGAATAGGCTATATACCCTGCTAAAATCGGAATCATCATGGCAAAACCAGCTGCACCAATCGTATTCAAGTTTTGCAGGAAAGGATTTGTGACTACCATTCCCTCATCAGTCGGTTTTCCAGAGGCTAATGCAATGGCTAAAAATATCCCACCAACAACTACTGAAGGCATCATGTAAGACACACCGGTGCTAAATGCCTTTTTAAGCTCTTCTCCTACCTTTTTCCCATTAATCGCCATAAATACCTTCCTCCTACAAATTCACTAATTGATCAACAACATCCTTTACATTCTTTATTACATTTGAAGGATCTAACGTTAAAACTTTGCCTTGATCTTGTTTTTCCTCAAATCGTTCTTCTCCTTCAATTCCAATGGCGATCGCTAGAATAACAGCATCTGCATCTGCGATTTCTTCCTCAGAAAGCTCATTATCAATTCCCATTCCACCTTGGGTTTCAATTTTGACATCAAAACCGCGCTTAGCACATTCTTTTTCTAACGCCTCTTGTGCCATGTAAGTATGTGCAATTCCCGTTGTACAAGCTGTAACTCCTACAATTTTCATTTAAAGTTCCCCATTTCTTCAGCATATATATTTTCTTCAATGCGTTTTAATAAACTAAAGGCTTCATCAATAGTTTCCGCTTCTAGTAAATTACTTCTAAAATTTTCATCCATTAAATTTTTACTAATTTGTGCTAATATTTTTAAATGCAATTTATCTTGTTGATTGATAGGAACACCAATCATAAAAATTAACTGTGCTTTGTCATCACTTTTTTCTTCCCAAGCAAATGGTTCCCTGGTTCTCATAAATGTAATAAAAGGAGATGTAACAGCTTCTGATTTCCCATGAGGTATACTTACATCAAAACCAACCGTTGTTGGAATTTCTTCTTCTCTTTTTAAAACTGCATTCACATAAGTATCAACATCGGTAATCAGACCATTTTTTAAAACATCTTCACTCATTTTTCTTATGATTTCATTCCGACTTGTTAGATCATTATTTAAATAAATGAATTCTTTCTGGATCAATTTTATCCCCTTCCTTCATAAGCTGTAATATTCCTTTCCCAGTGTTATCCGAGAAGTATTTTTTAACGTTTTTCCTGGATTCTATTAATTTATAAATATCACTTAAAATATTTTTAACGTTTTTTAAATCCTTAGGTGAAATGCAAATTAGTATGACTGTATCGACTTTCGTTCCTCCCCAATCAATCATATCCTCCGTGGTTAAAATGATTATTCTTGTATTTACCACAAATTTAGGTGTGCCATGGGGGATGGCAACTCCTGTATCTAGAGCTGTTGTTCCCACATTCTCACGGTTGTAGACAGACTCTTCAAATCCAGATATGATATCATTTGAATCTTTTAATTTTTGAATTAAAAAACTCAATACTTCTTTCTGATCCTGTATTTTTTTATTGATAAAAATAGAATCCTCTTTAATAAATTTTGATAAGTACTTAATATCAGGATATTGGTCGACAGGTTCCTTTTTTTCCTCTTTTAATAAAAATAAATCTGTGTAAAAATTCATAATATTTTTAACATCTGTACTCGTAACTAATGGCGATACATAGATCACTGGTTTAGTCGTATTTCTTATTGGGATAGCTGAAATAATAAAATCGACACTATCAATATTCATTTGATAAAGCTTGTCAATTGGAACGACTTCAATGAGGCATAAAGCTGGAAGAATATGCTTCACTTTATTGGCAATCAGTTCCGATGTTCCGATTCCGTTAGGACACACAATTAGGACCCTTTTATAACTTGAATTTCTTTCTAACGCAGCTTGAAAATGAACCAGGATAAACGCTACTTCATCTTCCGTTAAATTGACTTCAAATGCTTCTTCAATAATAGAGGTTACAAACCAGCTAACGCCTAACATTACGGAATACTCATCTTTTATTTCAGTAAGCAATGGGTTTTTAACTGTGATCCCCGCCCGCAATCTATAAATCATAGGAATGATATGGGAAACTAATCCTTCAAAAAGTTTCTTATCATTTGATAAATCAACTTTAAGTACACTACTCATTTTCTGAATGATTTCTTCAACGAGCTGAATATATTCTTCAGTTATTGAAGTTGGATGATAACTGGACTCTATTCCGATTGCGATTAAATATTGATTTAAGTAAATCGTATCCTCAGTTGTAAACGTAATGGATAATTCATGTTGTAAATCATCCAAAATATCTCTAGCCATTAAATAGGTTTTTAGATTTTTTACCTCATCAAATATAAGACTATTGATCACTTCTGAATGATGTTTTTTCTTTGAAGCTCGATAGCAAAGGACAATTATCGTGTTAAATAAAGTTGTTAAATAATGCTCTGCAAAAAGTTTGGCTGATTTATGTTCAACTTTTTTAACTATACTAAAGGAAGAATTCACGATTTCACTTGGATAATACTGTAGTAATAAATCCCCGAATTTATCGATTCCCACAAGATTGTTCTCGACTTTAGATACTTTAAATAGTTCTTCATTAAAAAACTTCAAAGAATATTGAATTTGGGATTCTGTACCGGTAATATATGTGCCCTTTTGGTCACCTTTGATCTTTACAGTGCATCCATTTAACTCTGATTGGATTTTCTCCATATCAGCTGCAATGGAGGATTTACTAACAAAAAATAGTTCAGATAAGCCTTGGTAGGATAATACCTTTTCCTCAATCAATAACATTTTTGTTATTTGAATTTTTCTATCTAATGGGGAGAGTTCTTGAATCTCCTCATTTTCAAATTGAGTTTTGAGATATTCTAGAATATCCAATTTTTTCTTCATTTCACCACTAATTTTGATACCAATGCTAGGTTTCTTTTTCAACATTAAATCAAAATGATTAATGAATTTTTCAATTACTTTTAAGTCGTTGTGAAGTGTTCTTTGGGAAACATTCATTAGATCGGAGTAATATTTTACAGTCTTATAATCTTGATTACTTAGCATAATTTTTATTAAATGGTATGGCCTTTTAGATAAATCAATCAATTTAGCACCTCCCTTTAGAATTGCTTTATCCCATTTAATATCAAAATTGAAATATTGCCAACCCTCTGATAGCGCTTACTTAACCTTATATATTCATTTTATCACTTAAATTTTTTTTGGTAATAACAGGCTATTACAACATCAATGTTGCAATTTTAAAAACTACAATAATGAAATAAAGATGATATTCTATTAATAATAACTAGAAAAACTATATTATCGGGGAGGCATGTGAAATGGATACTATTTTATTTGATGTAGATGACACTTTGTATGATCAATTACAACCCTTTAAAAATGCGTTTGAAATGAATTTTAAACATCTAACAAATGTTCCAATTGAAAAAATTTATGTTGCTAGCAGGAAACATAGTGACACTTTATTTAATAAAAGCGAAGCAGGAACCATTTCTTTACTAGAGCTACACACCTATCGTATCATTGCTGCTTGTAAAGATTTTGGAATTGAAATCCAATATCAGGAGGCTGTAGAATTTCAAAAAATTTATGAAATGGAACAAAATAAAATAACCCTTTTTCCTGAAATAGAAAGACTACTTGAACTGCTTACTAAAAAGAACAAACAACTTGGTATAATTACAAATGGTCCTCACCAGCATCAACTTATGAAAATAAACCAGTTGGGAATGACAAGGTGGATACCTAAAGAAAATATTTTCATTTCTGGAGCAATCGGAAGTGCTAAACCAGATTCCCAGGCATTCGATATTGTTGAAAAAAATCTAAACTTAGATAGGGTTAAAACAGTATACATAGGAGATTCTTTTGATAATGATGTAATTGGTGCAAAACAAGTTGGATGGAATTCAATATGGATGAATCATCGGAACAAAGATAAACCCATCTCTACTATTCATCCTGACAAAATAATCAATTCACCTAAAGAATTATTGGATTTAATGGATTGCTATCTTTAAGATACTTATTAAATTCAGTGCCTGTCACGCTCCGGATTTTCTTGTTTCACATCGATGTTCCACGTACATATTTACTTGCATAAACCAATAAAAGGCGAACAGTGTCTGTCACTGTTCACCTTTTTAATGTTATTTAAAGGTTCGAGGCTCTTAACACTGTTCGGATAATTTTCAGCCGGATGGACTGTTAAAGGTAATAATTTTTCGAAAGGCTTCTTCTAAAAAGCCCTCTGTAAAGTTCAATGAGTTAGGTCTTTTCTAAAATTTAATTATTTTACAACAATTACGCACCTTCATATTCCTCAGCATTCCGATTAATCGTATCAATTACACGAATGATGCCACGCGCATTATCCAAATTGTCTCTGTCAATATTGTTAACAAAATTGTATTGGTAATTTAAAAGTTATTAAAGAAAAAAAAGGAATAAACCATTTTTAAGTACTTTTAGGTTTATCCCAAATTATTGTCTTGTTTTGGTTTTTCTTTAATAGCTTTTTACAGGTGGAATGGATGTAACTAACAATTCCTATTGAATCTGTTCAGAAATATGACTTAATGCTTCTCCAGCTTCGTTTACATGAATGTTGACTGTTGATAGATCACCAATGGCACAAATACCAATCATTTCGCCATTTTGTACAACTGGAATGCGACGGATTTGATGGTCTGCCATCATACGAGCACATTCATGTACATCTGTATCAGGCGAACAAGTGATTACATCCGAAGTCATACAATCATGGCAATGAACGGAATTGCAGTCTTTCCCATCAGCTACACAATTCAATACAATATCACGATCTGTAATCATTCCAACAACCTTTCTACCTTCACAAACTGGAACAGAACCACAGTTGATATCACGCATTATTTTTGCCGCTACTGTCACAGAGTCATGTGATGCACACACCTTAACATCCTTTGTCATAATGTCTTGTACCATTGTCATTGTTTTTTCCTCCTATTGGTGATTGATTGTTCCTTCGTATTTTCTCCATGCGAATCTAAATTATTACTCAAAGCAAGATTTCCATTTTTACTAAAAGGAAATCCGTTTTAGAATTTTGAATACACGTTAGTAGACATTAAGATTATATGAGTATCCCCATAGCTGAAGCTAGGGGTTTCGAAAGAATAGGCTTTAAAGCCGCATTGTCTTTACGAGGGCTACCACAAGTCCCGCTACTACATCAGACCGAGGTCTTCAGCTTTGCCTTTCTTTTCTTTATGATGATTATTTTTCGTGGGGATTGGAGGAACTGTTTTCTCTCCAGTCCTTCGAAGACATCATTGGTATGTTTACGGACAATATTAAAAGCTCCATTCACATCGGCATGGATCAAAATCTTAGAACCTTTGATTTTGTAAAAAGCTCGACTGCTTCTATACCCGCTAAAATTAGTTTGGTGCTCTTCCCCGTAAGTTGGAATCGGGTCATGATTCAAGAAACTAGACTTGGAGGTATAGCTTTCTTCTCGAACAATGACTTGAATTCCATGTCGCTCTGCTTTGTATCGAATCATTCCTATGAAAGTGGTATATGGGATTTGTATGAAGGTTTGTTTACTAGTCTTTTGCATATCAACCTCCATCTTCCAACCCTTATTTTTTCCAATGATGATCGTATCTATAGTTCTTTCTTTCGCAATCTCCACCACTTTTGCGCTGGCCTTATGTAAAAAATCCATGACTCGATTGTTCCTTTTTCGGTCTAATGAAGTTAATCCTGTGCTGTGAAACTTCCCTTCCTTTGGTCCTTTTCCATTTCGAAGGATACTCATGTATTTCGCTCTTAATTTGTTATAATATTGATTAATCGATTTTAACCATTTGCCCTTGATAAGCAGAGGCTTTAACCCCGTGTTATCGATGATAGTTGCCAGATTATCAACGCCCAGATCAATTCCCATTACTCGTTTCGGCTCAAATATCCATTCATCTAATTGTTTTTCTGATCGTTTGATCTCTTTTTCATCTTCACTTTTAAAAACGACTTCCATTACATACCGGCCATAAGTCGGGACAATCCGCACTTGTTGTAATTTCCCATCTATATGTGCGATTTTCCCCAGTTTTAATGTAAGAGGAGTACCTGGTAATGAAAGCATATTTCCATTTTTAATTTTGGTAATTTGATTGGTTAAATAACAGGTCGTACGTCCATTTTTCGGTTTGTATTTTGGAATCTTTGGCTTTCCGGAAAAGTTAGTAGGATTAATTTTATATTTCTTGGAGGCTTCGAAGAAACTTTTCCAATCATCATATACCTTTTTGATTGGACTGTGAGGGCATAGAAAGGTAATCGGTTTGTTTCATCACTTTAAACAGTGCTTCTACAAAGGTATAGGGAAGGAATGCTTTCTCTGGATGAGGCATTTCAAATAGCTTTGGTTTTGGCTCGAAAACATGACCATTATTATCGACTTTTTGAGACTTAGATTTGGCTCTCTCAAAACTTTTTAGACGAATTTTATTCATTTGATGTAAATGGACTTGAATATCTGTTAGAACTTGAAGTTGATTTTCATTTCTAGTTTCTTTTTTTAAAGCTGTGTAAACCTGTCTAATATAGTAGTTGGTGATATTGTACAAGTTTTTCGCTTTAAAACAGAGTGAGTCACAGTAGTCGAACAATTCATGTTCCGGCTGAATTTGTATTTTATAGGATCGATAGATTTCATTCACCCCTCCCCCACTAAGAACAAACGTTCTGTTTATATTCCCATTATACCAAAGAATTTCAAAGAATGTATAGTAAAATTACTTGCATTATCCTAAAAAAACGAACAAAAATACAGCTTATATCCCCATATCTAAAGCTAGGGGTTTTACGCTGCTTTTTGATAAAGTATTCCCTATTGAAAAAAGCCTTTGCTCTCGTTGAGCAAAGGCAACTTTTTTACGAGTTCCTTCTATATATATAATGTTATTTTTCGACTTTCTTTCGTACTCTTTTTCTAACTTATAAAAAGTTGTCTTTTTCACCCCTATACCATGCATCGCCTTCACAGCTGTCATCTCTCCCGTTTTCCATCGATGAAAAGCTTGTTGGCCTCAAGCAGTTTTTGACGTTAGAGGAGATTCTATAGGTACATGAAAAATCCGCATAATTAATTAGACCTACATCTCGAAGCCAGCCTAATCTATTGCAGGATTAATAGATGTTTTTATACCAGGACCAACAAAAAGATGTTTAGACCGCGTACTGTATCTGAACATCTTTTTGTATTATTTACATCGCTTTTTCCTTTTTTGAAGTTGAAGTAGCTGGAGAGTGCTCCCAACATTCAATGCCTTCATGATTTTTAATACAATCTTTATAAAAGACAGGATCTTTACCAGCTTTTTTCTGTTTCATGTAATCCGTTAAAGCAGCAAAGGCTACTTTTGCTAGTAATGTAATAGCAATCAAGTTTATGATAACCATAAAGCCCATAAATAAATCCGCTAAATCCCATACAAACTGGACCTTTGCAATGGAACCGAATATAATCATGGCTAACACGCTTATTCGGTATAGTATCACCCATACTTTACTTGTGTGTAAAAATCGAATGTTTGTTTCCCCATAATAATAGTTACCAATTAATGCACCGAATCCAAATAGGAAAACAAAGATAGCAAGACAGCCTGATGCCCAGGAACCGACGTGTTCACTTAATGCTGCTTGTGTAAGGGCAATACCACTTAGCCCTGGTTGTTTGTAAGCATTAGAAAGCAAAATAATAAATGCTGTGCTTGTACAGACGACCAGTGTATCCGTTAATACGCCAAATGCTTGAATAAGTCCTTGTTTCACCGGATGACTTGTTGTTGCCGTTGCGGCAACGTTTGGCGCACTCCCCATTCCAGCTTCATTCGAGAACAAACCACGTTTAACTCCATTCATGAGCGCTGCGCCGATTGAACCGCCTGCTATTTGTTTAAAGCCAAATGCGTTTTGAACAATAAGAGAAAGAATTTCCGGCATTTTTGTTATGTTCGTAGCTACAACAAATAATGCAACACCGATGTATAACACAGCTAGAATCATTACCTTGTATTCAGCCATTTTTGCAATACGCGTCACACCGCCAAAGATAATCGCAGCGAAAGCAAGTGCCATGATAATCCCTACAGTTAAACGATCTGTACCGAATGAGTTCTCAAAAGCAATTGTAACGGTATTTGATTGTACAGAATTGAATACAAGACCGAAAGCAAGCGTAATTAAAATGGAGAATAATACTCCCATCCAACGTTTGTTTAATCCTTTTTCCATATAATAGGATGGGCCGCCGCGGAAACCATTTTTATCTTTTACTTTATATACTTGCGCTAACGTACTTTCGATAAAGCTGGATGCTGAGCTAATAATAGCAATAATCCACATCCAGAATACCGCTCCAGGACCGCCTAATGCAATCGCAATCGCAATTCCTGTGATATTACCTGTTCCAACGCGAGCGGCCATACCGATACAGAACGCTTGAAATGGGGAAATGCTGTCTTTAGAGCCAGTTTTCCCTTCCATTAGAACACGGACCATTTCCTTTAACATGCGGAATTGTACAAATTTCGTTTTAAATGTGAAATAAATCCCGCAAGAAACAAGCATAATAATTAATAATTTTGACCAAAGGAAATCATTTGTTACGCCAACCATATTTTGTAATAATTGTTGCATTTTATCACCTCTTATTAATATTTAGTAGTTTATATTGAAGCAGTTAGGACATCAGTTTGATAGACGATGGTTGGAGTCGAAGTAGAATCAGTGCCGGCGTTAGTGCCGCATGCTGCTGGAATTTTAATGTAAGATCATTTGTTAATAGGGTTTAATACATCAGCATCATTTGAAGTGTTAGTTAATCATCCGTATAGACATGGATGCTAATACAGCGGAAGATAATGTTTTCTTTGTCGCTCTGGTAAGAAACCATTAAAATGTAATTTTATTATGCTATATTGATGTTGTACCACTCCTTTCATGGCCGCATACGTATTTTTTAAAGCAATAAATCTAAAAAAATAATTTTGAAACTTCAATAAAGACTCCATTTTGTTAGCTATGGGCATGTGAGATGACCCTCTTACCTAACCAATTTGGAGCCCATTGAGATTACATAGTTAGAGTATTTAATTAACGCGGAAAAGTTTATCCCTTTCCTTTATGTCCAACTCTCGGTATCCTCTTTATCTACGTTGAATATCTAGACCCGCTAGTGGATCTTCGACAGGTAAAGGATCTCAGTAAGGATTTTACAGCCCTTCATTTTTTCGAAAGCTTCTTTTGCTTCTTTTTCAGTGTCAAACTCAAACATGTTTAGATTGCTTTTTGAATGGATAGTGATAATCCACAAGAAAATCTCCTTCTTCCATATAATTGTAGAAAATCTCGCATTTTAGACCCAGCCCCGGAAATGTGAGGCTTCAGCCAGTTTTCTTATTCCAACCATATACGCTGCTAAGCGCATATTAACCTGATGGACATGTGTTGTTTGATAAATATTTTCAAAAGAATCGACCATTACTTTTCGTAATTTTTCAGCCACCTCTTCCTCTGACCAATAAAACCCTTGATTGTTCTGAACCCATTCAAAGTAAGATACGGTGACACCACCTGCACTTGCCAATATATCCGGAACAAGGAGGATTCCTCTTTCATCCAAAATTTTGGTTGCTTCAAGGGTTGTTGGCCCGTTAGCTGCCTCCACTACGATGGAAGCTTTAATACGATTGGCGTTTTGTGCTGTAATTTGGTTGGAAATGGCAGCCGGCACCAGAATGTCACATTCTTTTTCCAGTAATTCTTGATTCGTGATAACATTGTTAAATAAAGGTGTTACTGCACCAAAACTATCGCGTCGATCGAGCAGGTAATCAATATTAAGCCCTTGTGGATCATAAAGAGCACCATATGCATCCGAAATACCAATCACTTTTGCTCCAGCATCATGCATGAATTTGGCCAAAAAGCTTCCTGCATTCCCAAAACCTTGAATCACTATGCGGGCACCTTGCAATTCAATGTTTTTTTTCTTTACCGCTTCTTCAATACAGATGGTTACACCCCGGGCTGTTGCCGTTTCACGTCCATTTGACCCCCCTAAAACAAGGGGCTTGCCCGTAATGAATCCTGGAGAATCAAATTCACGAAGGCGGCTATACTCATCCATCATCCAAGCCATGATTTGAGAGTTTGTATATACATCGGGTGCCGGTATATCTTTTGTAGGCCCGACAATTTGGCTGATGGCACGAACATAACCACGACTCAATCTTTCCAGTTCTGCAAACGACATTATTCTCGGGTCACACTTAATGCCGCCTTTTCCACCTCCGAAAGGAAGGTTCGCAATGCCGCACTTTAAACTCATCCAAATAGACAAGGCTTTTACCTCTTCTTCGTTCACTTCTGGGTGAAAGCGTACGCCCCCTTTTGTCGGACCTACTGCATCATTATGTTGGGAACGAAAACCGGTAAACACTTTGATCGAACCATCATCCATTTTTACAGGTATGCGGACAGTGAGCATTCGGATAGGTTCTTTGAATAATTCAAATTCATTATTTGAATAACCTAATTTATCCAACGCCTCTTTAATGACCGTTTGTGTAGAAAGAAATAAATCTAGAGATTCCTTTTCTTTTTTCTGTTCTTCGGCTAGGTTTTCTACAGTATTTGTTAATGCCATTAATATCACCCCATAATTTGAATAAAAGTTTTCTTAGTTTCGTATGAATTTTTCAAATTTCCAATGAAATCTTTTCTTATATGATGTTTTTAGAAAATACACAGATTCCATTCTTGCGATAGATGTTTCAATAGCTTAACACCCGTCAGGCTATTGCCATACTGATCAATAGCTGGTCCATAAATACCAATTCCACATCCATCTTGGAAAGGCAGTTCTCTTTTCATACTTGGGGGAACTGTTGCTAAAATACCTCCCGATACCCCGCTTTTGGCTGGCACTCCGACAAAGGCGGCAAATTTGCCTGAAGCATTGTACATTCCACAGGTAAGCATTAAGGCTTTGGAAAGTCTGGCCACTTCAATAGGCAGTACTTGTTGTTTTTGAATTGGGTGATATCCATCATGAGCAAGAATCATTCCAATCAGGGCTATATCTTCCGTATTTACTTCTAAGGAACACACCTTCAGATAAACTTCTAAAGCTTCATCCACCTCTGATTCTAAAAAACCCGTCTCTTTTAAATAATAGGCTATTGCTCTATTTCGATTGGCAGTCTGCCATTCTGATTGAAAAACCTCCGCATTGATGTTCGGACGTTTCCCTATCATTTTTTCGATAAATTTGTAAAGAAACTCCAATTTATCTTTTGATGATTCCCCCGGAAGCAGTGAAGCGATGGTAATTGCTCCTGCATTGATCATGGGATTAAACGGCTTACCTGGTTTATGCATTTCAAGGCGGATAATGGAGTTAAAGGCATCTCCAGTTGGTTCCACATCGACCCGATCTAACACATAAGGAATTCCACGACTTACACATGCCGCTATAAAGCTGATCACTTTTGAGATACTCTGTAATGTGAAAGGGAATTGCCAATCACCCGACTTGACGACTAGTCCATTTGATCCTACGATACAAATACCTAACTGTGACGGGTTTGCCTTTCCCAAAGCAGGAATGTAGCTTGCACATCGTCCTTCTGTACCATAGGAACGATAATGAGCCACCCATTCATCCAACCAATCCTGCCTTTGGTTCCCGATTTGATCTCTTTCCTTTTTTTTAATCTTGGGAATCAACTCTTCCAACCCTCTCTTTCTAAATTCCTTTTTAGGGAAAACATTTCACACCCAAAAGAAAACGCTTTCTATTTTCTGATAGAATGATATTGTTGATTCTATAATTAGAACTACAAAAGATAACAAAAACCTACAGAAATTTTTTTATCTTTCGTTTAATTTTTTTTCAAACAAAATTGGAGTATCTAATAATAAAGTTTGCATTGTATTGTATTGTGGCCAATCTATCTGTATACTAATTTTCAGAAAAATGAGGAAGTGATCTGCTTGAACATCAGTCCTTTAGTAAAAAAAGACCTATTGATTCTCGTTTTGATGATGATAACAGTCCCTTTGGCTGGTGAATTAAATTTCTATCCGATTAATGAAACGTTCCGGGTCAGTTTTGGTGTACCAATATTTTTATTCTTTTTGTTATTGTTCCGAAAAATTCCCGCTATTTTGTCTGGTTTATTGACAGCTATACAAGTTGTGGTCTTTCGGATTTCACTTGAATTCATCAACCAAGGTAATATGAATTTGCCTTCCTCTTTTGAAGCTAATTTTCCTAGTTTTTTCTTTTATTTTGCCTATGCTTGTTTCTTTTATTTGGCAAAAGTAAACCGATTTTATCACCGTCCTATTTTAATTGGATTGATTGGCATCACCATCGAAATATTGTCGGATTTGACAGAGATACTGATGCAATATCTTGTATTGGGAACAACGATTAAATTGGCAGCACTTAGCGAAATTCTGATTATGGCGATTTCACATAGCTTTCTGGTTGTCAGCTTTTTCACGATCATGCAGTTGTATGAGGCACAGGCAAGGGAAAAACAAATAAGAAAACAAAATGAGCATATGCTCATGCTCATTTCCAATTTATACGAGGAATCCATTCATTTAAAAAAAACATTGCTAGATGCTGAAAACATCACAAAAAAATCATATGATCTATACAAATGCTTAAATGTTTTGCAAAACGAAGGGACGACTGCCCATACAGTCGAGGACCTCGGCAGGCAGGCATTGACAATAGCCGGCGAAGTCCATGAAATAAAAAAAGATAACCAACGTATCTATGCGGGACTTTCAAAACTTATTTCTGATGAAAGTTTTACAGATTATATGAACCTGGTTGAACTTGTTTCCATTATCAAACGAACAAATGAAAAATATTCCAGTATCCTTGGAAAAAATATTCAAGTTGAATATTCCATTACAGGAGCTCATCCTCCTTACCATGTTTTTACCCTTTTATCGATTATCAATAATATCGTCACTAACGCCGTAGAAGCCATCGATAAAACGGGCAAGATTACCATTAGTATTGAAAGGGAAAACCATTTGGTTAAATTCCAGATCAAAGATAATGGCCCTGGTGTTACCCAGAAACATAAAAATTTAATTTTCAAGCCCGGGTTTACCACTAAATATGATTATTCCGGAAATCCATCAACGGGAATGGGATTATCCTTTGTAAAAGAGATAGTTGAACAACTTGAAGGTGATATTACAGTGCAGAATAGATTAGAAGGAACAGGGTCCATCTTCACTATCCGCTTATCGGTCAATCATTTAATGGAGAAAGGGTGATTTGTTACTATTTCATATAATAGATGATGATGAAGCTGTTCGTTTGATGCTGGCTCAAATCATCGAAGACAAGGGCTTAGGGGAAGTGGCCGGGGAGGCAGCAGATGGATCCTTATTGGATTGAAACAGGTTAGACATTGATATACTTGAGAGAGTCCTTGCATAGTCTCAATGACGAAAAAACTTCACTGAACCGTTGTTTAGTGAAGTTTTTCTGTTATAAGATCCCACCCTAATTTAAAGATTATCTAATTGCTAGTCCTGCTGACTAACTTAACTAAATTAATATAAGCTCTGTTGACCTTAAGGATAATTTGTTGTTAAAAAAGCAGCTAACTTTTTGCTCTTTTGTTTTCTATCTTTCCGCATTCTTGCTCGCTCTGGTGCGGTCTCATGCAATTTTTTCTCTTCTTCTGTTTCCGGAATAACCTGTGGAACATGTGTTGGACGTTTATGTTGATCAAGTGCGACAAATGTTAATAGAGCTGTTGCTGCAATTGTACGTTCACCACTTTTTAAATCTTCAGCAATAATTTTCACAAAAATCTCCATAGACGACGTCCCTGTCCATGTCACATATGATTCAAAACAGACCGAATCTGTTGTACGAACAGGATATAAGAAGTCAACTGAATCGGTTGAAGCAGTTACACATTCCCTGCGACTATGGCGAGCCGCAGAAATAGAAGCTACCTGGTCCACATCACTCATTAATTTTCCTCCAAATAATGTATGGTGATTGTTTACGTCATTTGGAAATACACGACTTGTTCGTATAACTCGTGATTCTTTACAATATTTTGCTTCCATAATATACTCCCCTATTGAACTATTGGCACCATCTTTTACGAAATAGATTTAATTGAGTCACCCTATAAAGTTCTTAGTCTTCTAATAATTAAGTTTCTGGATCTTACAAATAACTAGTTGACAGTGCCAAGAAACTAACGATTTTTTTCCATGCACAATATCCCCCATGCTTCTGTTTCTCCTTATGTTTTTCCTTAAAAGAAGTAATAATTAATTTCTTATGACTAAGAATAATGCAATTATTGAAATAAATAAAATGATATAAAATTATAACCACATATAAAAAACTTTTATATCGTATAAATTTAGGGGTTAATAATGGATTACCGTTATTAACAAATAGTTAAAAAAACCAACTAAATCGAAAACGGCATTTTTTTATTTCTCAGCCTTCATTTAAAAAGGAACCACGGCATATCATGCCACGATTCCTTTCTTTGCTGAATATAAATGTTACTGCTTTAAGAATGACTTCTATCTTATTCTTGTAATCAGACTCTTTAAACTTACTGCAGGAGTAAAAATGACTAAATTTTTAATAGATCCTCTTCGTTTGGTAAGGAAGATATCGCTCCTACCCTTGTACATACAAGTGCCCCTACTTTATTTGCAAAAAGAATGATCTCTTTCAGTTTACTAAAATCATTATGAATTGTGTTAATGGACTCCAAGTTTGCAAACTGATATAAAGCAGCACCGACAAATGCATCACCAGCACCTGTAGAGTCAATTGAATTTATTTCTATACTGTTTATGAGACTCACATCATTTCCATTTGAAAGAAGAGTTCCTTCACTTCCAAGAGTCACAGCCACAATTTTCGCTCCCAAATGATGGAGCTTCTCTATTCCTTCATACTTATCCATTTTTCCTGTGATAAGTTCAAGCTCCTCTTCACTGACTTTTACAAAATCAGCCATTGATATACCTTTTCTAGCTAAACTAATAAATTCTTCCATTCTATTTTTCCATAAATCCTTACGGAAATTAGGGTCAAATGATAGGAATATTCCACTATTTTGCGCAAAGTTCATTGCATTAAAGTAGGTTGTTTTAAAAGGGTTATCAAGTAACGCTGTTGCGGATCCAAAGTGTAGTATTTTTGCTCTACTTAGTCTATCTAAATTTAAGTTTTCGTCTGTTAGATGTTGATCTGCTCCTCTATTGAATACAAAATCCCTTTCACCGTCTGCTTGGAGAGAAACAAATGCTAAGGTTGTTGGTGCTAAATCATCGGTAACAACCATCGATGTATCTACACCCACCTCGTTTAAAGTTTCTATCAAGAATGATCCAAATGGGTCATTTCCTACTTTCCCAATAAGACTCGCCACCCCACCTAGCTTTGAAATGGCAGCTGCTACATTCGCTGGGGCACCTCCAGCCTTCTTTAGGAAATGATCACCTTCTTTTAAATTAACATCAATATCTGTACAGAAAAAATCGATTAACAGCTCTCCAACGCACATAACTGAGCGGGATGTTTTATACATTTATTTTCCACTCTCCATTCTTACCGTTTCTATTAATTTAGAATACAAAGTATCTAGATCTATATCATAAACAGTTCTCTATTTTGTATATAGAGAGATTTAAATAGCTCATATTGCTCATTATATACATATCCATTCTTTTCATTTGGCTCTACTAGCCTATCACTCTTTTTTACCATTTCACTTACTGCTTCTTCCATTGAATTGAAGACTTTTGTACCTACAGCTGCCATAATTGCTGCTCCTTTACAGGCATGTTCCTTCGTCAAGGTAGTACATATACTTTTTTGAAAAACGTCTGCTACAATTTGCATCCATAAATCACTTTGGATAAATCCACCTGAAGCGATAACCTGCTCAACAGGTATTTGCAGTTCATTAAAAATCTCTAATGAATCACGCAATGAAAAAGCAACACCTTCCATCACCGCTCTCAACATGTGGTAACGATTGTGCTTTAATTGAAGTCCAAAAAACATCCCTTTAGCATTAGCATCCATATGGGGTGTTCTGTCTCCATTTAAATATGGTAGGAAGAGTAACTTTTCACTTCCTGATGGAATCTTACTAGTTTCTTTGTTTAACTTAGTAAAGTCTGCGATATATAAAATATTTTCCATTAACCATTTTAATGATAGTCCTGCACTTAAATTAGCACCTAATATGTACCAGTTTTTCACATGACAGAATGTATTTGTTCGATATAGTCTGTCATGAACTGGTTGATTTACAGGTGAAAATAACTGTCCTCCTGTTCCAATCGTACAGGAAATTGTCCCCGAAGAAAGGATGCCATTCCCAACAGCCTGCATCGGCTGATCCCCTCCACCATATACGACAGGGGTTGCTAATTTCAATCCAGTTTCATTGGCTGCAATTCGAGTTACGTAACCCGCGATCTCGTATGGCTCACGGCATAGTGGAAAAAGGTTCCTATTTATCCCTAACTTTTTAATTAGATCTTCAGCCCATTCTCTTCTTTCTATATTAAATATTAATGTTCCGCAAGCATCTGTTGAATCTGTACCAATCTCACCAGTTATTCTGTAACGTATATAATCTTTAGGTAAAACCACTTTATCTATTTTTTCATAATTAAAAGGTTCATGTTCTTTTATCCACATTAAAGAAGGCAGTAAAAAACCAGGAGAAAGTGCATTCAGTGTTTGCCTTTCTACTTCTTCCTTATTTATTTTATTATGTATGGAGTGGATTTGCTGCTGACTTCTTTGGTCACACCAAATGATCGCTGGTCTTATTACTTGTTTGTCTTTATCAAGTATTACTAAACCATGCATTTGTCCAGAAAAACTAATTCCAGTAATTTCAACCTCATATCTCCCCACTTTTTGTAAACAATGCTGTATGGTCTTCTTTGTAGCTCTCCACCATTCTTCAGGATCTTGTTCTGCCCAATTTCTTGCTGGAGTATTTATGCTATATACCTCACTATCTGAAAAACACTCTGTTCCAGTATAGTCAATCAGGCATGTCTTCACACTAGATGTTCCAAGATCTATTCCAAGCAAGTACTTCATCAAATCCCCCCTTTTTGATCGCAAAATTGCATGGAGAATGAAGGCTGTCGATCATTCGACAGCCTTTAAAATGTCTTACTTTCAATGAAAAAATCCACTTAATGGAAAGATATTTTATCTTTTTTTACCTTTATTACTCTTGTTCTCTACATTGTTAAATACATCTGTTGAATTCCATTAAGCTGCACTATTTCCACGTAAGCGATCTAATAAAACCGCGGCAACAATTACTCCACCTTTGACAACAAGCTGCCAATAATAGTTAACGTCCATTAGAGTTAAGCCATTACTAATAACGCCCATAATTAATACCCCAATGATCGTTGCTTGTATCTTTCCTTTACCACCTGTTAGACTAGTTCCACCCAAAATAACCGCGGCAATTGCATCTAACTCATACATTTGACCTGCAGTTGGTTGACCAGAATACAACCTGCCAGCTAACACGACCCCACCTAAACCTGCTAATAATCCACTGATGGAATACACATTAATTAATGACTTCTCAACCTTAATCCCTGTTAATCGTGCTGCTTCTTCATTTCCACCAATGGCATAAATATGGCGGCCAAACATGGTATACTTTAAAACATAAAACATAACGATATAAACAAAAATCATGATATAGATAGGAGTTGGTATTCCGAAAATAGCTCCGCCCCCAATGAATTTGAACGTTTCATTTTGTAAAACAATCGGATAACCACCACTAATGACATAAGCAAGACCTCGAACATAGGTGAAACTACCTAATGTAACAATAAATGCTGGTAATTTTGTTTTAGCAGTGAAAAATCCATTTATTAGTCCTACTGCATACCCTACAGCCACACCTGATATCATGGCAATGACGGGGTTAACTCCTGCTGAAGAGACCATAACTGAAATAACGCCGGATAAAGCAACTGTTGACCCGACCGACAAATCAATTCCACCAGTTAATATCACAATTGTCATTCCAGCAGCTAGCACAGCAATGATGGAAACTTGCTTTAATACATTTAACATATTGGCCGTTTCTAAGAAATTAGGCGCGGTAAAAGAAAGGACAACGCATAATAAGATTAAAATCATGATCATACCCAATCGATTCCATAATCCGTGAAGGACCTTCCCAACATGAAGGCTTTCTCTTTGTGATATTGTTTGAGTATTTCCCCTCATTTTCTTTACTCCCCCCTAGTAGCTAAGTACATAATTTTTTCCTGTGTGGCTTCTTCTCTCGATAGTTCTCCTGTTAACCTTCCTTCGCACATGACGAGGATTCGATCGCTAACACCTAATACTTCCGGAAGCTCAGATGAAATCATTAAAACTGCCAAGCCATTTTCGGCAAGCTTCGAAACAATTTTATGTATTTCAGTCTTTGCCCCAATATCCACACCTCTCGTGGGTTCATCAAGCAGTAATACTTTAGGTCCTATGGACAGCCATCTAGCGATCA